>JAZOMF010000029.1:0-49584 GCA_045653805.1 Eubacteriales bacterium | reverse complement strand
GAGGACGTCGTCCCCTACGAATTTGAAATCGTTAAAACACATTCTACGGTAAACAAATTAGAAATCGTTTTAGACCGTAGGGGACGACGTCCTCGGCGTCCCGTGACGAATATTTTCAAATCAATGAAGCGGCGACACCTCATTTGCAAGCAAATCGGCCCCGCCCTACGTTTTTAGGGTGTCGTTATCCCACCGACAAATCAAAAATTTAAACTATCGTTCAACTCTTAACTCTCAGACTAATTTCGCCTGAGTGAATTGATACCGCCTCATCTTGTCCGTTTGGAACAAATAAAAGCCCACCGTCGTCATCAACGCCCACAACGATTCCCTCGTCTATTATCTCTCCGCAGTTGAGAAGATTAACGGTATCGCCCAGCATCATAAGCCTTTTACGATATTCCGCCATATATCCCCTATCCTCGGGAGCTGATGCGTGATTCAAAAGCCCTTTAACAATTTCTGCTACAAGCTTCTCCTCTTTCCCATCAATATTTCCTATGGACGCGGCGATACCGCAAAGCTCCTTTGGAAAGTTATCTTCTCCGATATTGATGCCAATTCCAACAATGATAGCAACATTATCTCCCGAAATCGGAACACTTTCAACCAAAATTCCACAAACCTTGCCCTTTTCATTATATATATCATTAACCCACTTGACCCTCATAGACTCGCAAGTCACCCGCTCTATCTCCATAGCAACGATAGAAGCGGCGGCAGTAGTGATAGACACCGCGTCCCAAAGGGGCTTGTCCGTGAAATACAACAGAGACATATAGATTCCGCTATCGGCACGACTTGAAAAGAGGCGCCCCATGCGCCCCCTGCCTGAGGTCTGCGCCTTTGCCACAAAAAGTTGGGGAGTCAGCGCACCGCACAGCGCCATCTCTTCGGCAATTTTTTTTGCTTGGGTGTTTGTAGAATCGATCACGTCAAAAAAATGCAGTTCTACGTTGTCTAAAAGTAAGCTTTCAAGCTCTAATTTATCCATACTTCCCCTCCCTTTAGAATTTTTGATAATTTTTATCTAAAATATTATATCATTTTGAAGTAAAGTTGTCAATCAAAACAAAAAAACAAAAGAAAATTTTCAAATTAGACTTGATTTTAAGGATAAAATCAGTTATCATATATATTGGTTCATTTTGTTGAAAGGATAAATATTTATGGCACAAAAGAAAAGAAAAAAGGCTCCTCAAAAACAGCCTGCCTACACTACCAAAACCAGAAAGCCTGCTAAAAAGGCGATGCCCATCGACCCCAAAAAGCAGAAAAGAAACACTATAATCACCATCGCAGTTATTTCCTTGATTACCGTCGCGGCGATTGCAGGTCTCTGCGTCTATGCTCTCAACCAAGACGTTGTAGATGCAGACGGAAGATATGACTACTTTCAAAACAAGGCAAGCAAATACGTTTCAATGGATAACTCTCTCTATAAATCTCCCGAGGTAACTCTCCCCTCCTATTTAAACGGTGACGAAAACGCAGTAGCAAAATATATCGAGTATCTTTGTAAAGAAAACGAAGTAAGCACCGGCAACAAGATTACCGACCGTCCCATTCAGGAGGGCGATACCGTCGCTCTCTACTACGAAGGATGGAAGGATGGCGAAAAGTTCTCGGGCGGATCCAATATGGATAGCTCAACTCCCCACTCTCTGAAGATTGGTTCGGGTTCGTTTATTCCCGGTTTTGAGGATGCCCTTATCGGCATTATCCCCGCCAACACAAGCAAGGAAAACATGGTTGACCTCAATCTCACCTTCCCCAAGGACTACCACAGCGCAGAGCTTGCCGGCAAGGACGTTATATTCAAGGTTTACGTTCTCTATATCGATGAAAAGACTCCTGCAGAGTACAATGAAAAGTTCATTACCGACACATTTGGATACTCTACTACCGAGTCCGACGTAAAAGCAGCATTTGAAAAATACCTTAAGGACGAATATCTCCCCTCTCTCAAGAAGCAGGAAATCCAAAACGCAGTTTGGGAGAAGATGACTGAAAACGCAAAAATAAAGGGATATCCCAAGGGCGAAGTAGATCGCATTTACTCTAACTACGAAAGCGAGTACAAACAGTATTACGAACAGTATTTTACCAAAACATACTCCAGCTTTGAGGTATTCATGACAGCATATTACGGCTCCGGATGGAAGACCCAGTTTGAAGAGCAGAGCAAAAACGATGTAGCAAAGAACCTTATCTATCACTACATCGCTCAGAATGAGGGCATGACCGTCAGCGAGGAAGAATACAACGATGCCATCCAGTATTTCATCAATTACTATGCCGCACAGGGGCAGCAGATGTCCTCTGCCGACGTTGAATATTACTATGGTGAAAGCGGAGTCAAGGAATACGTTATCGCAGAAAAGGTTAACGAGCTCATTGTAAAAAACTGCACCGTTTCTTACGAATAATTAAACCGGAGAAATTTCCACATGAAAAAAATCGAAATCATTACCCTTACAATCACCGCTATTTTGATGTTGGCTATGCTGGCATCCTGCGATCTTTCTTCATTTTTAACCGATGAAACCGGCAGTGAGTCAGAGAGCTCCTCGGCAGGCGGTACCACTGAGGCGGAAAGATTCGACTATATCAATTCCGACATGAAGGATTATATAGCCATCGACGAATCCGCCTATAAGGGAGCCAGTGTAACTCTTCCCACATACCTCAACGGTTCGGAAGGCGCAGTTGATGATTATATCCAGCTGCTTCTCGAAAGCTATCCCCAGAGCACAGGCAACAAGATCACCGATCAGCCCATTAAAGAGGGCGATACCGTGGCTCTCTATTACGAGGGCTGGCTTAACGGTGAAAAATTCGAGGGCGGCTCAAACATGAGCGATACAAAGCCCTATTCCCTCGAAATCGGCTCGGGCGCGTTTATTCCCGGCTTTGAAGAAGGTCTTATCGGTCTTATCCCCGCGAACAACAGCAGAGATAATCTTTACGAGCTTCCCCTCACCTTCCCTGCCGATTACCACAGCAAGGACCTGGCAGGTAAGTCGGTAATATTCAAGGTTTACGTGGAATACATCGATGAAAAGGCTCCCGCAGAATATACCGACAAATTTATCACCGAAACTCTCGGGTACAAAACAACTGCAACCGACGTAAAGGCAGATTTTGAAAAGTATCTCAAGGATGAGTATCTCCCCTCTATGAGAGAAAACGAGATTGCTAACCTGATTTGGGAAAAGATCACTGAAAAGGCTGTTATCATAGCTTATCCCGAAGGTGAGCTTGAATACGTCTTCTCCTCATACGAAAGCCAATATAAGCAGTATTATCAGTACTATTCTTCTATGTTTTCAAGCTACGAGGCATTTATGAATGCATACCTCGGTGCAAGCTGGAAAACCCAGCTTGAGGAGCAGAGCAAGACTGACGTTGAGCAAAACCTCATCTTCCACTACATCGCACAGGTTGAGGGCATGACCATCACCGAGACCGACTACCAGAACGCTATTCAGTATTACGTTGACTACTACACCGAGCAGGGTACTTCTCTTACCGCAAAAGAAATCGAGCAGTATTTCGGCGAAAGAATGATCAAGGAGCAGGCTCTCTGGACCAAGGTTCAAAATTTCCTTATTGCAAATTGCAACGTCGTTTACGAAAACAAATAATTTACTGACAACAAAAAACCGCCCGACGGGCGGTTTTTTGTTGATTTATTTGATACATCCTCTTATTTCGCCGTACATATAAAGCGAGCCGAGACAAATTACGGGGGTTTCGTTTTCCTTCGCCCATTTCATTGCCGAGTCAACTGCTTCTGCTACGGACGAGCAAGGGGTTGCTTTGATATCGAGCGCTTCAAAGACCCTTGCGTAATCCTCCGCAGGCAAAGCCCGAGGATTATCAGGAGTGAGACAAAATACCTTGTCTGCCACCTCGGCAATTCTTCCCGCCATATACTTATAATCCTTATCCGCCATAACACCGGTAACAATTCCCACCTTTTCGGTGAAATACTGCTTAATGCTTGCCACCGCGCCGTCGATTCCTTCGGGATTATGACCGCCGTCGGCTATAATTAAGGGCTCTTTATTGATTATCTCAAATCTTGCATGCCAAACTACGCTTGCAAGTCCACTCTTTATCGCTTCATCGCTGATCTCAACGCCCACAGAGCGCAAAATGTCGATCGCGCAAAGTACGTTGGACGCATTCATAGGCTGATAAGAGCCGAGAAGCGGAATATGTATTTCCTTGTGTACACCGAAATCAAAAGTTGTACCGTCAAGAGTCATTTGGCTTATAACGGTATAAGAACGGTCGATTTTGATAAATTTCGCGCCAACACTCTCGCACCTCTCTCGTATTACCTGCTCGGCGCCCTTGTGAGAACCGCACCAAAGGGTAGGAACACCTTCTCTGATGATGCCCGCTTTTTCTGCGGCGATCTTTTCATGGGTGTCACCCAAAATCGCGGTATGGTCAAGAGCAATTCCCGTAATCACCGACAAAATGGGAGTTTTTATTGCGTTGGTAGCATCAAGTCTGCCGCCAAGACCACATTCAAGCACTACGTAGTCGCACTTTTTTTCCGCAAAATAAAGGAAAGCCAGCGCAGTGATAAGTTCAAATTCGGTGGGCTTATCGATCATAGCGTCTGCGATGGGCTTAACTCTCTCCACAAGAGCGCAAAGCTCGTCATCGGCAATATTATTGCCGTCAACTCGCATTCTCTCGCCAAACTCCATAATATAGGGCGAGGTGAAAAGACCTACACGGTAGCCCTGGGCGCGCAAAACGCTATCCAGCATCGAGCAGAATGAGCCCTTTCCGTTAGTGCCTGCAACGTGGATGAATTTCAAGGAGTCTTGGGGATTTCCCAGAGCCTTGCAAAGGGTCTTCACGCGGTCAAGCCCCGGATTGCAGAACATCCAGTTGACCGAGTGGATATATTGAATAGCTTCGGTATAATTCATTTCATCACCTCAAGCTGTGACACGATAACCTTTCGCGACAGCAGATATTTTATTGCAAAAAATTCAAGCGTTCCTACGACAAGAGAAATACCAAGCCCCAAAAGCACACCCTCCTGCGGCATACCAAACCAGAGCATTTTTGCCACCGATTTTATGATAACTTGTCCAACAATATGAGCCGTAGCCACAGATAATGCAATCTGCAATCCTCCACGGCGTTTGATGATCCATCTTGCCACTATTCCGGAAACCAATCCAACCGATGCCGCACCCACGGTTATAAGCGGATTCAAAGAGGGATTAGTTGAGCAGAGACAGCTAACGATGTCTGCCACTATGCCAACCGCACCGCCTACAAAAGGGCCGAAAGCGATGCCTGCAAAAATAATGGGCAGATTTTCAAAGGTCACGCGGTAATAGATATTAAACGTAAAAAAGTTCTTGCATATAATGCCGATAACTGCACTTATTGCCGCCAGCATTGCCGCCATAACAAGCGTTTTCAAATTACCAAATATCGGCATGCGCCTTTTGTTAGTGTTTTTTTTCATAAAAAAATCTCCTTTCCTCACAGCATAGGGCAGGAAAGAAGACAAAAATATCTTTTGTGCCTTATGAAGCGGGATGCAAGACCACGACCGCAATCGCAAGCAATTTTCGTCCAACCGGCAACTCCCCGTCCCGAAGGCACTTCACGCCATGATCTTTACTCTTCTTAGTGTATAGGGCAATCCCTACATACTTATAATTATATCATCATTTTATTTTTTGTCAAGAAGTGAGCCCGATTTACACAAAAAAATAATTCAAAATTTTACCGATACACTCTTGCTAAAGTTAATTATAAATGATATAATTATCCTAATAAATAATTTGAATTTCAAAGGACGTAAAAATGGTATTTTCAAGTCTTTTTTTCGTGTTTTTCTTTCTCGCAGTATGCTACGGCATCTACTACTTCGCCAAGGGCATTAAGGCGAAAAACATAATACTTTTAGTCTCATCACTAATTTTCTATGCTTGGGGCGGCCCCCCTCTTGTGCTCCTGCTCTGTCTTATGACCTTTATCTGCTGGGCGGGCGCTCTGGTAATATACCAAGCGCGTGAAAATCAAAGAACCGCTCTTTTGTGGGTAGTTGTGGGCATTTGCATCGGCATACTCGTGATATTTAAGTACACGGGATTCTTTATGTCTACCGCATTTGCGATTCTGCCCATCAACGGCGTAGTTCCCTCTATCGCACTGCCCATTGGAATCTCTTTCTACACCTTCCAGCTTATCTCCTACGTTATCGACGTGCGCCGAGGTGACGTTGCTCCTCAAAGTAAGTTCTGGGTGCTTCTGCTTTACTCATCGCTCTTCCATCAGTGTATCGCAGGCCCTATCGTCCGCTATGCCGACGTAAACTACGACATAGAGCATCGCGTTCTCAATCGCGCAGAAATAAGCCGAGGCATTACCCGTTTCTCGGTGGGCCTTGCCAAAAAGGCGATACTTGCCAACGGTTGCGGTGCTATCTGCGACGGAATATTCAACAACGCAAGCGGCGCGGCTCTCACATCGGGTGAGATAGCCAATCTTTCCAGCGGTGCTATTTTGCTTGGTTGCTTCGCATTTATGCTCCAGATATACCTCGACTTCTCGGCATACTCCGATATGGCTATAGGTATGGGTCTTATGGTTGGATTCCACTATAAGGAAAACTTCAACTATCCTTACGTTGCCGATTCTATCACCGATTACTGGAGAAGATGGCACATATCCCTCTCCAGCTTCTTCCGCGATTACGTTTACATACCTCTCGGAGGCAACCGTGTTTCGGTTCCCCGTCACATCGTAAATATGCTCGTAGTTTGGGCGCTGACAGGATTTTGGCACGGCGCAAACTGGAACTTCATACTCTGGGGTCTCTTCTTCTTCGTGTTCCTCATTCTCGAAAAGTATCTTTTCAAGCCCAAGAAGAATCCCAAGATATGGTGGAAGCTTCCTCGCATACTCCTGACTCAGATCATCGTCTTCGTCAGCTTTATGCTCTTTAAGTTCACCGATCTTTCGGCTTTCGGTCAGGCGTTTATCGGCATGTTTGACGTGGCGGATTGGTTCAATAACGGCTTTGCTGACGTTCAGACGATCATGACATTCAAAAACAACGTATTCTTTATAGCGGTAAGCATCTTGGCATGCATTCCCATCATTCCCACCATTTCCTCGCTCCTTGAAAAGACCGAGATCACGAGAAAAGCAAAGGCGGCAATGGGAATATTTATCCCCGCCGCTCTGCTTATACTCTCCGCCTTCGCACTGGCTGGTGACAGCTATAATCCCTTCTTGTACTTCCAATTCTGATGAAAGGGGCAAAAATGAATAACAATAATTTTTACAAATTCACTGACAAAATCAAGATAGCCCTTTTTGCAGGCATCGTAGCAATATTCTTCGTTATCGGTCTTTTATTCTTCCTTCGTCCGACGGTTAGCGACACCGAAAAGCGTGAGTTGACCAAATTCCCCGCCTTCACCGTTGAAAGCTTTGCTTCAGGCGAATGGACAAGCCAAGTAAGCCTTTGGTTTGCCGACACCTTCCCTATCCGCGAGCTTATGATAAGTGCAAACAGTGCGCTGGAGGGAATATACGGCATCCGCGATGAACAGGTGATCTCCGGCGGAAACGCCGACGATATTCCCACCCGTCCGGTTGGTGGTAACATCGAATTCAATCCCACCGATGATGGTGGAGGCGAAAAGGTGGACGGTATGTATATCAACGGCGACACTGCATATCAGCTATACGCATTCAATCAGCAAAACAGCGACAGCTACGTAGCTCTTATCAACAAATTCGCCTCACAGGTCAAGGGCAAGGCTACCGTATATGATATGATAGTTCCCCTCCACTACCAGATAGCCCTCTCCCGTGACACAGCGGCTAAATACGGCGCGTCGGATTGCGATGCGGCTATAAACTATATGTACTCAGCCATGAGCGGCGACGTCAAAACCATTGACACTCTCCCTTATCTCGCCGCTCACAATGACGAATATCTCTACTACCGCACCGACCACCACTGGACGGCGCGCGGAGCATACTACGCATACGAGGCTTTCTGCCGCACAAAGGGTATCACTCCCACACCTCTTAAGGACTACCAGAGATTGCAATTCGACGGCTTCCTCGGCACTCTCTATTCCGAGGCAAAGCAGCCCGGCGCAATGAAGAGCAACCCCGACTACGTGGAAGCATTCGTTCCTATTGGAACAAACCGCGCGGACGTATACAATGCCGACGGAACCTACTACGACTGGTTCGCGGTGGTATATACCGGTGCCAACAAGTATTCCGCAGGCGAAAAATACAACTGCTTTATCGCGGGGGACCAGCCCTTGACCAAGATACACAACTCAAAGGTCAAGGACGGCTCATCCATCGTCGTAGTTAAAGAATCTTACGGAAATGCTTTCGTTCCCTTCCTTGTAGACTCCTACGAATACGTTTACGTTATCGACTACCGCAAGTGGTCGGGCAAGCTCGCCGATTTCGTTATAGACAACAATATCGATGACGTGCTTTTCTTGAACGTTGTGAACGTAACCTCTACATCCGCCCGTCTTAACCAAATGGCGGCTATAATCAAATAATCATACAAAAATTTTATAATAAGAAGGACAAGCACGATGAAACTACTTATCGCTTCCGACATTCACGGCGACGCCGTTTGCTGCAAGGCTATGCTTGATGCGGCAGAAAAAGAGGGCGCACAAAAGATACTGATTCTCGGCGATATTCTCTATCACGGTCCCAGAAACGACCTTCCCGAGGGATATGCTCCTAAAAAGGTCATCGAAATGCTCAACACCATAGCGGACAAACTGCTTTGCGTTAGAGGAAATTGCGACACCGAGGTAGACCAGATGGTGCTCTCCTTCCCCATTTTATCTGACACCGCTTTTGTTTACGACAGCGAAGCAGATCTTACCCTCTTTATGTCTCATGGGCACAAATATTCACCCGAAAACATGCCCCCCATCTCGGACAAGACGGTTTTTCTCTACGGTCACACGCATTTGCTTGGTAAGACCGAGGTTGGCGGCGTCAGTTGTGTAAATCCCGGTTCTGTAAGCCTTCCCAAGGGCGGAAACGAAAAGAGCTATGCAATTTACCGGCGCGGGGAGATCGAAATTAAGACCTTTGAGGGAAAAACTCTTGAAAAATATAAATTATGACCGTTACTGAACCAAAACCGTCATTAGTAACAGAAAATTTACAAAAAATGCTCGCATACCCCTTGAAATAATTGAGAATTTATTATATAATGAAATGTAAAAATATGCACGCCTAAAAATTTAGTGCTAAATTGGAGGTACATCAATATGGTAGTAGCCGGCGATTTTAAAAACGGTATTACTTTCGAAATGGATGGTAACGTATATCAGGTTATCGAGTTCCAGCACGTTAAACCCGGTAAGGGCGCGGCTTTCGTCCGTACAAAGCTCAAGAACGTAATTTCCGGAGCAGTTATCGAAAAAACTTTCAGCCCCACCGATAAGTATGAGAATGCTTATATCGAAAGAAGAGATATGCAGTATTCCTACAACGATGGCGATCTTTATTACTTCATGGACATGGAATCCTTCGACATGCTTCCTCTTAACAGAGACAAGCTTGGCGATGCTTTCAAGTTCGTTAAGGAAGAGATGATGTGCAAGATCATCTCCTACAAGGGCAATGTATTCGGAGTTGAAGCTCCTACTTTCGTTGAGCTTGAGGTTACTGAGACCGACCCCGGTTTCGCAGGTAACACCGCAACCAACACCTTGAAGCCCGCAACCCTTGAGACCGGTGCAGTTATCAAGGTTCCGCTCTTCATCAACGTTGGCGACGTTCTTAAGATCGACACTCGTACGGGTGAATATCTGTCCCGTGCTTAATTTCTGAAAATAAAACGGGAGGCTTTCGTACACAATGTGCTTAAGCTCCCGTTTTATGCATATTTTTAAAAATTTAAATTTTGGAGGATATTACAATGACTATTCTTGAAAAAACCGCATACATAAAGGGCCTTTGCGAGGGTCTTGAGCTTGACAAGAAGGACAGCGCTGAAGCAAAGGTTATCAAGGCTCTTCTCGACCTCTGCCAGGATATGGCTGAGGAGATCGACGCACTCGGCAGCGACGTTGAGGACCTTATCGACTACTGCGAGGAGCTTGACGAGGATCTCGGCGCAGTTGAGGAGCTCCTTCTCGAAGATGAGGAAGAATACGACGAATGTGATTGTGATTGCGACTGCGATTGCGATGATTGTGATTGCGACTGCGATTGCTGCTGCGACGAGGATTACTTCGAGATCGTATGCCCCTCTTGCGGCGAAACCGTTTGCTTCGACGACAGCGTAAACGCTGATGACCTTGTTTGCCCCGCATGCGGAAGCGAGCTTGGTTGCATCGTTGATGACAACGACATTGCTCCTACAGAGGAATAATTGATTTGTTGATCAAACAAAGGGAGAAACCTTAAAAAGGTTTCTCCCTATATTTTTTATCAAATTTTGATTTATCGGTGGGATTATATGTTGCTTTTCTGTCACCAGCGACAGAAAAGTAACCAAAAGAACGCCGCACGGTGGATAGGAGTGGGTTCTAAAAATCCGCACTGAATAAGATAGTTTTAACAAAATCAACGGCGAATTTTTAAAACATCCCCTCCCCCGTGACCCCCAACCCCGTTTTGTTTTAAAGGTGTGGGCAACTTATAAAAATATTACACTTTAAAATCAACAAAGCTTCCCCCCTTGGGAAAGGTCGCTAACGCGACAACACTTTAATTTTAAACCATATCACGGCTACGGTTTGTAATTGCAAGAGGGTTTTCCTTTATTCAAGTTAGCAAACCCTTTTTGTCGGCAACGCCGACAGGAGAGGGGGTTCTTAAGGGGAGAGGATGTCGCAGGGCGAGAAAATGCGGCATGTTCGCTTTTTCTCGGTCAAGACCCCTTTCCCCTTGAGCGGCGTTCTTTTGGTTCGTTTTCTGCCGACGTGGGCAGAAAATGAACACAAAAAACTCGTCGCTACGCCCCATTATCGACCCAAAAAGCAGTCGAGCAAGCTCGACTGCTTTTTGTTATTTCTTCTTTCCACCTTTTTTAGCCTTCGGCTTTGCCCAGCCTGCTTTATATGTAGGCTTTTGAGATTTGGGCGGAGTTTGAGATGTGTTTTTAGCATTTTTATCGGTTTTAGGCTTTGAGGTCGATTTCTTGACGCCTGACTTTTCCACCCTTGCATTAGCGGCGTTCTTTTTAGCTCCGCTTTTGGCAGCGGACTTGCCGAAATGCTGGGGCTTTGAACCTGCAGGACGCACAAGACATTCCTCTCCGTAACCTATAAGGTCTTCCCTGCCCGCGCGTGTCAGCGCCTCGCGAACAAGGTCGGCATTTTGAGGACGGTTATACTGCAACAATGCTCTCTGGAGCTGCTTTTCGTGATAGTCGGTTGCAACATAGACCGGCTTCATATCAAGCGGATTGATTCCCGTGTAATACATAACAGTTGATGCCGTACCGGGGGTAGGATAATAATCCTGCACCTGCTCGGGCGCATAGTGATCGCGTTTAAGACAAAGAGCCAACTCGATAGCATCGTTAAGGGTAGAACCGGGGTGGCTGGACATAAGATACGGAACGAGATACTGCTCCTTGCCGATCTGCTTCGTAATATCAAAGAACTTCTTTCTAAATCCTTGGTAAACCTCGAAATCGGGCTTGCCCATACAACGAAGTACGGGGGACGAGCAATGCTCGGGAGCGACCTTCAGCTGACCCGAAACGTTATCACGAACCAGCTTGCGGAAAAAGGCATCGTTCTTGTCGCACATAAGATAATCAAATCGAATGCCCGAGCGCACGAACACCTTCTTGACTCTCGGAACCTTTTCAATCTCCTCGAGAAGCTTTACATATTCGGTGTGATCTACCTTCAAATTCTTACAAGGCGTGGGAGCGAGACACTTGCGGTTAGGACAAACACCGCTCTCCAGCTGCTTATCACAAGAGGGATAGCGAAAGTTAGCGGTAGGTCCACCGACATCGTGTATGTAGCCCTTAAAGTCGGGCATCTGGGCGATTATCTTCGCCTCCTCAACTACACTCTTTATACTTCTTGAACGCACGGTTCTTCCTTGATGGAACGCCAGCGCACAGAAGTTACAAGCTCCAAAGCAACCGCGGTTATGGGTCAAGGAGAACTTGACCTCCTCGATTGCAGGAACGCCGCCCTCGGCTTCATACATAGGGTGATAGGCTCTCATATAGGGCAAACTGTAAACGTGATCAAGCTCCTCCCTTTCAAGGGGAGGCATAGGAGGATTCTGAACCAGCATCTTGCCATCATACAGCTCACATATTGCTTTACCGTTAATAGAATCCTGATTCTTATACTGCACGCCAAACGCCTCGGCGTACTTTCTTTTATCTGTCTTGAGCTCGTTGTAATCAAAGGTTGCCGCCACGGGATAATTGACCTTATCCTCGGGCTTTCCAACGTACACAGTGCCTCTTACGTCTCGTATCTTCTTGATCGGAACGCCCTTGTCAAGCAGCTCGGCAATTCGGACAAGTATCTTCTCGCCCATTCCATAGGTGAGAATGTCGGCGCGGCTGTCGATAAGCACGCTTCGGCGCACCTTGTCGTCCCAATAATCGTAGTGAGCAAATCGACGCAAGGATGCCTCAAGACCGCCCAAAATAATCGGCACGTCGCCGTACGCCTCACGGATGCGGTTAGAATAAACTATGGTCGCGCGGTCGGGGCGGGTGCCCATCTTTCCGCCTGCGGAATAATAATCGTAGGTGCGTCTCTTCTTCGCCGCAGTGTAATGCGCCACCATGGAGTCGATGTTGCCTGCGCTTACAAGAAAGCCGAGGCGGGGTCTGCCAAAACGCTTGAAATCCTCACAGCTCTTATAATCGGGCTGTGAGAGAAACGCTATTCTGAACCCCTTGTCTTCAAGGACGCGGCAGATTATAGTCGCGCCAAAAGATGGGTGATCAACGTAAGCATCACCGCAAACGTATACGAAATCAGGCTCTTCCCAGCCTCTTTCATTCATTTCTGCCTGTGTTACGGGAAAAAATCTTGTTTCTTTCATTCCTGTCTCCGACGGCTTAAAACCTTCAATAAAAATGGTTTATTTGTAGCCGTTTAGTTGGTTTATAATGGTGTTATCTTTTGTTTTTGTCTTTTTTTATGCCAAAGACCCTTCGCAAGATCGGAGCGATAAAGGTTGGCGTGCGGACGAGAACTATTTTCATAAAAACACCTCCATATAATGCTTTTCATTGACATTATATGCTTAAATGCCGTCCGTTGATTAAAAAATCAGAGGTCTCTGGACTCGATTATATAAAGTCCGCCCTTTTTCACGTTGATGAGAGCCGCATTTTTAACTATCTCGTTGGAAACCGCGTATTGGTGGATACGAGTCATAGTTTTATTGACAAGGGGATATTTGGCACCGTCTATGCTGACGCCCTTTACCTTTTCGTCGGCAACTATAATTGAAAAATACTTATACTGACTTCTCACCACGATAAAACCGCTGTTTCTTATAAATCTTACGCGATTCTGACCGTTAACTATATACATTGGGATTCGGTTGCCCCAATATTTTTCGAGAATGGCGAGGTTGGAAAGTGCGTGGTCGAGGCGACCTGCGGTGCTTCCGACAATAACTATCTCGTCCGCTCCCCTCTCAATCGCAACGTCAACTGCCACCTGCGTGTCGGTCAAGTCCTTTTCGGGGGGAAGCTGCATTACCTCATCTACGTCATCAGGAATGTGACCGAGAGAGTCGAAATCTCCGATAAGAATATTGGTATGCACGCCCATAAGGTTAGCGTTTCTATATCCCGCATCTGCGGAAATTACAAGGTCGCCCGCCTCGGGGCGCTCCTCTATGTATTGGTGATATATCTCACCGCCTGTAAAAACGTATGCTCTCATTTTTTCTCCGTGTGATGATTTATATAATCACTTATCCCACTTGTGTTTGTTTTTAAGTATATCATAAAGCTGAATATAGCTTTCGTGTCTGGTCTTAGCCATTTCGCCACGCTTGACTGCGCTCACGATGGCACATCCCTCCTCTTTGCGGTGCGTGCATTTGGTGTACTTGCACTCGCCAATTCTCTCGTTTATCTCGGGGAAGCAGAGGGGCAGATTTTCAAGGTCAAAAAAGTCAAATCGGTCGAAATCCAGCATTGAAAAACCGGGGGTGTCTGCAAGAAAGGCAGTTTCGCTTATGGGGAAAAGATTGACTGATCTTGTGGTATGCTTTCCTCTCGCGGTCTTGCGGCTAATGTCGCCCGTATCAAGCCCCAATTCAGGGAAAAGCTTGTTCATCAAGGTGGATTTGCCAACGCCCGAAGCGCCTGCAAACGCGGCGATCTTGCCGTCAAGATTGTTCTCAACGTAAGATTTTACCTCGTCTATTCCCTCACCCGTAGCGCAAGAAAGCACAAAAACGTCGTATCCCGCCTTTTCGTAGGTGGATTTCAACATTTCTGCGTTTTCTCTGTCAAGCTCGCACTTTCCGATAACGATGACGGGAGTAATATCGTTGTGCTCAAGTATCGCCGTCAGCTTATCGGTCATGTCGGGCATGGGAGCCGGAGATTTTGCCGCCATGGTGACGAAAACCACGTCAAGATTTGCAAGAGGGGGACGGATAAGCGAATTTTTGCGGTCGCATATCTCGTCGATGACCGCATTTTCCTCTCCCTCGCTAATATCCACCTGTACCATATCTCCCACCAAGGGCGACGTATTGCTGTGGCGGAATATTCCTCTTGCGCGGCAGCCTATGTGTCGGTATCCCTCGTCGCCGTCTACTCTTACGGTGTAAAGGCCGCCCAAGAGCGCGACTATTCTTCCTTTAATCAACTGACTCATTTATTTCTCCGTTTTCTTCGGTAATATCCCCTCTGAAGGGGTGTAATCTTTCTGTCTTTTTGCCTGCGCTGACGGTCAAGTTAACGGCACTTCCGTACAAGACGTAGTTTCCCTCGCCTACACTTTGAGATATGACCGCACCCGCTTCGTATTCATTAGAATGCTCTTGCTTTATCTCGCCCAATGTCAAGCCCTGCGCCAAAATTTCGGTAGCGGCTTCGTCCAATGGCAATCCTACAACGCCTTTCACCTGCACCGAGCCGTGAATATGCTTTCGGCTGACGAAAAGCGTAACCGTGTCGCCGCGTTCTATATCCGTACCGGATTTTGGCGAGGTGTAAAGCACCACGTCACTTTCTTTTTCATCGTCATAGACCGAAACGATTCTAATTTTCGCTCCCATTGAGCGCAAAACCGCCGCCGCAGAGGTGTATTTGTAGCCCTCAAGAGAGGGCAACCTATTCTCTTCCTTGCCCGCGCTTACGGTCAAGGTCACGGTGTATTCCTCACCCTCGGCTACCTTTCTCCTCGCCCCCGCATAGGGGAACTGGGAGATTATCTCGCCCTCGGGCACGTCGGACGAAAACACAAGCTCGCTTTCAAGCTTTATTCCGTCAACATCCGTTACGTCCTCAAATCGTCTGCCCACAAAAGACGGTATCTCTATCACCTCTCGCCCACTGTCAAATTCAGCGAAAAAGTAGGCAAATATGCACCCAACAACCAAAGCAAGCACGCCGCAAGAGGCAATCGCTCCAAAGACAAGATTTCTAAGACCTTTATTTTCTTTTTTAACTTCCATAAACGGCTCCCAAAATTCAAATATGTAAGCCGTTTTCAATTTTCTACTATATCTTTTTCAAACACTAACCGTCCACAAATCAAGCCTTGTCTTTTCGGAAAGTTTTTGAAGTCCTTAGAAACTTTTTCCTAAAAAGTTTCTATGCGGGTCAAGGGCAGAGCCCTTGCGCGTCTCCCACATCCCCCGCATCCTCGCGGCGAAGCTGACCGCAGGAGGCGTTAATGTCGGAACCGAGAGTGCGGCGAATGGTCGCCCTGATGCCCTTGGATTCGAGAACTGCGGCGAAGCGCTTTACCGCGTCACGGTCGGAGCTCTTAAATCCCGACTCGGTAACCTCGTTTACGGGAATGAGGTTGACGTGAATGGGCATAGTTTCGGTTCTTGTGCGAAGCTTTGCGTTCAATGTGTTAGCTAAATGCAACGCGTTCTGCTTTGTGTCGTTCTTACCTGAAATAAGGGTGTATTCAAAGGACATTCTGCGCTCGGTGGACTTGTAATAGTCGCGGCAAGCGGTCAAAAGCTCGTCAACTCCCCAAGCCTTATTTACGGGCATGATTTCAGAGCGTATCGCATCGTCGGTAGCATGAAGCGAAATTGAAAGCGTGATGGGCAAATTCAGCGCCGCAAGCTCGTAGATCTTGGGCACAACTCCACAGGTGGAGAGAGAAATGTGGCGGTAGCCAATGTTCACTCCGTCGGGGAGATTTACCAGACTTAAAAATTTAACTACATTATCGTAATTGTCAAGGGGCTCGCCGATACCCATCATAACGATGTTGGAAATTCGAATGCCCATATCTCTCTGCGCCGCAATTATCTGACCCAAAATCTCGCCCGATTCAAGGTCACGAACTCTGCCTGCGATGGTGGACGCGCAGAATTTACATCCCATTCGGCATCCAACCTGGCTGGAAACGCAGATGGTGTATCCGTGCTCGTATTTCATAACTACGGACTCAATGCAGTTGCCGTCGCTCAGCGAGAAGAGGTACTTGACCGTGCCGTCAAGGCTTGACACAAGCTTTCTCTTTACATTCGGGAACGAGCAATCAACTATGTAGTGAAGCTTTTCCTTTGTAGCCTTGCCCACGTTGGTCATCTCGTCAAGTAATATTCCCTTGTGGAGCTGGGTAAATATCTGCTTTGCTCTGAAAGCGGGCTCACCGATGGCTACCATCAAGTCCTTCAGCTCCTCGGGGGTGTATGATAATATGTTCTTCATAATTCTCTTTTTAATTCTTTATAAATTTTGCCACGAAAAATCCGTCGGTGCCGTGCATATCAGGGGCAAGGGAAAGCATACCGCCCTCACTCTTGATGTCTCCCATGGTGAAACCCACGGGGGTAAACTCGGGATGGGCGGACAGGAATTTTTCCACGTTCATCTCGTTTTCCTCGGGCAACACGGTGCAAGTTGAATAAACCAGTATTCCGCCATGTTTGACGTATTTCGAGCAATTTTCAAGTATCGCAAGCTGAATTTCGGGCAAACGAGCGAAATCTGTGAGCGACTTATATCTTATCTCGGGCTTTTTGGCAATAACACCAAGACCCGAGCAAGGCACGTCGCAAAGCACTCTGTCTGCTTGTCCTGCAAGACTTTCATCAAAATTTCTGCCGTCGCGAACTGCGGCGGTGATAATGTCAATGCCAAGTCGCGCGGCGCTCTTGTAGATCAGCTTCAACTTGCTTTCGTGAAGGTCGAAGGAAAGAATTTTTCCCTCATTTTTCATCTTTATCGCCGAGCCAAAGGACTTTGAGCCGGGGCACGAGCAGGCGTCTATCATCAGCATACCCTCTTTGGCGTCGATTGCCTCAACGCAGGTCTGGGAAGCCTCGTCTTGAACGAAAAAGTAACCCTCTTCAAAGCCGGGGAGCGTGCCAAAGCTTACGTTTTCAAGCAAAACGGCGTTTTCAAGTCGCTCCGAGAGAGTATATTTGATCTCGTGCTCGTCAAGGAGACGGGCGTAATCCTCTCGGCTTATCTTCAGCGTATTTATGCGCAGTGTAAGCTTTGGAGGGCGGTTGAATATCTCAAAGATCTTTTTGGTTCTCTCAAGACCGTAGATAGAGAGAAATCTCTCGCACACGTCCTGTGGGAAAGAATAATATATCGAAAGAAACTCGATGGGTGACTTTTCTTCATCAGGGAAAAGCTCTTTCAGTGTTCCCCTTTGCTTTCTACGGAGATACTCGCGCATTATGGCGTTAACGAAACCTCTGCTTCGTCTGGGAGCTAAAGAAACGGTCTCATTTACTGCCGCGTATTCGGGGATACGGTCAAGATAGGTAACTTGGTAAATCCCCATCTGAAGCAGTATTCTCGTGTCGCTCTCCACCTCGTCGGGGCGGGAGGAAAGCTTGTCGATTATATGATCCAATGTCATTTTGCGCTCGGTCACGCCCATAACTATGGCGGTGAGCAGTCCCGCATCGGCAGGTGAAAGCTCGTTCTTTTTAAGCGCGTTGTCGATGGCAATATTGGAATAGGTTGCGCCCGACAAGGCGTTTTTCAAAATTTTAAATGCAAGTTCTCTTGGCGACACTCTATCCCTCCTCTGCCGCAAAATTAAATAATTATCTTCTTCTGTTTGATGCTCCGTTTGCTATCACTATTAGTCGGAGAAGTGATGCCAGCGACGAAGCAAGCGCCGCAACGTAGGTCATGGCCGCCGCAGAAAGCACCTTTTTGGCTCCCGACAGCTCCTCGCCGTAAAGTATCTCGGTCTCTTCAATAACCTTCAGCGCACGAGACGATGCGTTGAACTCTACGGGGAGAGTTACAAGCTGGAAAAATGCGGTGAGTGAGAAAAGCAAAATTCCCGCTCCCATTATCGCACCGCCAATCTCGGGGGCGACGTATCCCGCATAGGACAGCAATATTCCAACGAGGAATATTGGCATTGCAAGCCCCGATCCTATCTGCGTTACAGGAATTATCGCCGAGCGCACCTTAATGGGGAAATATCCCGTGGCATGCTGGACGGCGTGACCCGCTTCGTGGGCGGCAACACCGATTGCCGCAACACTGACACTATCGTGAGTTGCCTCACTCAAACGAATAACGTTGGTTCTGGGATCATAATGGTCGGTCAGGTGTCCTCTCACCTTTTCAATTTTTACATCGTAAAGTCCATTTCGATCAAGAACTCTTCTCGCCGCCTCGGCTCCACTCATTCCTCTGAAATTGCGAACCTTGTCGTACTTTTCAAAGGTTGACTTCACCATGAACTGCGCAACCAAGGCGAATATCATGGCAGGAATCAGTATAATGATAGTCCAGTCAAAATAAAAAAATCCAAAAAACATAATTTCTCCTATTTATCACAAAATCTCATCAATAAATAGTGTCCTTTAAAATCCAATCAAAAAACAAGGAAATTTTTTGATCGATCAAGAAAGCAGATCACCTTCGGCAATCTTTCTGCCGCGAACAAAATCTGCCGCACCCATTCTTCCCTTGCCCTCGGGTACTACGGTGAGGAAGGACAAAACCCCTTTGCCGCAAGCAACCTTTATGTCCTCGCCAACAGAAATTACGGTTCCGCAGGGCTTATCCGACACCTTTTCGGCATCAATTACGCGGCTTCGGGCGATTTTCAGCAGCTTGCCGTCGGGAGTGTGTGTAAAGGTCAGCGGAATGGGAGAAAGACCGCGGATAAGATCGTGCAAAACGGTAGCATCCTTTGAAAAATCAAGCAGGCAATCGCTCTTTTCGATCTTTGCGGCGTAGGTGGAAAGGCTATCATCCTGCGCTTCGGGCGTTATTTCTCCCTTTTCAAGTCCCTCTACGGTCTTGATAAGCAGGTCTGCACCGCACTCTGCAAGACGGTCGTGAATATCCTCAAAATTATCGTTTTCTCCAATCTCAACCTCGGCACGAAGGAGCATATCTCCGGTGTCAAGTCCTGCCGCCATCAGCATGGTGGTAATTCCCGTCACCTTTTTGCCGTCAATGATGGCTCTCTGCATAGGTGCCGCACCTCTGTATTCCGGAAGGAGCGAGCCGTGGACGTTAACACAACCGTATTTTGGATAATCAAGCACGTTCTGGGGCAAGATCTTGCCGTAAGCCACGACCACGATCATCTCGGGATCAAGCTCCGACAGCAGTGCCGCAAACTCCTCGCCCTTGAGAGTGAGAGGCTGATATACGGGGATATTCTCTTCCATAGCGTAGACCTTGATGGGGGGAGGGGTCATATGATGTCCTCTTCCCTTTGGCTTATCGGGCTGTGTCACCGCACCTACTACCTCGTGACCGTTCTCACAAAGCGCGCGTAAAGTGGGGAGCGCAAAATCGGGCGTACCCATAAAAAGTATTCTCATTTATCTTGTCTCCAACAAAAATTATTCAAGCTCTTCAAGCTCTTCCTTGGTGAGCATTCTCTCGCACACGTCGGGATAAAGTTTGCCGTCAAGGTGGTCAAGCTCGTGGCAGAAGCAACGAGCCAAAAGCTCGCTTCCGCTATAATCAACTATATCGCCCTTGCGGTTCATCGCGCGAACCGTTACGTGCATAGGTCTCTTAACAATGCCCCACTTTCCGGGAAGAGACAAGCATCCTTCAAGTCCCTCCTGCTCGCCTGCAAATGCGATTATCTTGGGGTTGATAAGCTCAAGAACCTGACCTTCCTCAACCTCAATAACCACGATTCTGCGCAGCACACCAACCTGAGGAGCGGCAAGACCAACTCCGTTAGCGGCTCTCATAGTCTCTATCATATCGTCAAGCAACTGCTCAACTCTGGGCGTGATCTTATCAACAGGTCTGCAGACCTTTCTTAAGGTGTCGTCTCCCTCTTTTACTATCTGTAACTTTGCCATTTCACATTCCTTTCTGTGCGGGGCTTTGCCCCTGCACCCCACAAGAAACTTTTTAGAAAAAAGTTTCTTGACTTCAAAAACTTTCAAAAAAATTGGTTTTTATATCAAATATTGTCCATTTAAATTCGTTTGTCGCAAAACACGCTCGCAACACGGTAGCCGTATAATCTCGGCTAAAATCCCCATAGTTTTAGAGCCTAAGCCGTCTGTAAATAATTCCTTTTTTCAGGGAAGTTTTTTGGCTCCACCTTTTTTTCAAAAAAGGTGGAACGCATCTCCCCCTACAGCCCCGTGGGATTGAAGTCGATTGAGAGTGCGGTTTTGTTTTTGCCGTTTCTGCCGAAACCTACGAGGAGCTTTGAGAAAAGCTCACGGCTTCGACGGTTAAGGCGACACTTTATAACTATTCTCATACGGTACTTTTCTTCCACCTTGTAGACGGGGGATTCAAATGGGCCATAGAGTATCATTTGCACATCCTTGTATTCGGTGCCCACCAGCACCTCTATATCTTGACGGAGCACGGTTGCCGCAACCAGCGCCTGCTTTTCGTCAGCGCTTGTGACGGTCAAGAGAGCTATGTCACAATAGGGCGGGAAGGTCAAAAGCTTGCGGAGACGAATTTCAGACGCGTAGAACGCATCGTAATCCTGCTTGCAAGCCAAACGAATTGTATCGTTATCGGGGTTATTGGTCTGAATTACCGCCAATCCCTTCTTTTTTGATCTACCTGCGCGACCTATAACCTGAGTCAACATCGAGAAGGTGCGCTCGTTGGCGTGGTAATCGTCCATGTAAAGCGACATATCGGCAAGAAGCACTCCTACCAAGGTCACATCAGGGAAATCGTGTCCTTTTGTAACCATTTGAGTGCCCAAAAGCACGTCTGCCTTGTGCTCTTTGAACTCGCCAAGAAGTGCATCCAGTGAATTTTTAGCCGAGGTGCTGTCAGCATCCATTCGAAGTATTCTCTTCTCGGGCAACAGCTCGCTAATCTCTTGCTCTATTTTTTGAGTGCCAAATCCGATTCGAGCCAAATGCTCCGAGGAACAAGACGGGCACTTTTCGGGCATAGTAGCTTTATATCCGCACCAATGGCAGAACAAAAATCCCTGATCGTAACCACCTCGTCTGGTGTGGTAGTTCAGCGATATCGAACAATGAGGGCAGGTAATAAGCTCGCCGCAGGATTTACAGCTCACCGAGGTGTTGTATCCTCTGCGATTGAGGAAAAGTATCGCCTGCTCGCCGCGGTCTGTCACCGCCACAAGCTCTTCTTTGAGCAAGAAGCCGATGGGCGATTGATTTCCCGCTCTTACCTCGTTTCTCATATCGTATATCTTAACGTCGGGCAAGAGTGCGCCGCCGAATCTGTTGCGAAGCTTGAGGAGGGTGTATTTGCCCTCCATCGCCTTGGTGTAGCTCTCGATTGCAGGAGTTGCCGACGATAGCAGTAAAGTTGCATCGTTATGCACGCATCTCCATCTTGCGACATCGCGAGCGTGGTACTTGGGCGATGTCTCAGACTTGTAGGTAGTCTCGTGCTCCTCGTCCATGATAATAAGTCCAAGATTTTTTACGGGCGAGAATATTGCCGAGCGCGTGCCCACAACCAGATCCGCCTCGCCCGAGCGAATCTTCATAAATGAATCGTATCTCTCGCCCGCAGAAAGTCCCGAATGAACGAGAGCGATTCTGTGCCCGTAGCGAGAGCTGAATATCTTCAAGGTTTGGGGAGTTAAAGCGATTTCGGGCAGAAGCATAATAACTCCCTTGCCTTTATCCAGCGCCTCATCGATTGCACGAATAATAACGCTGGTCTTTCCGCTTCCCGTAACTCCGTGAAGCAAAATCGCGGATGCTTTATCTCTCGCCAAATGCTCCTTGATAACTTCAAACGCCTCGGTCTGCTCGTCATTGAGCAAAATTTCGGTTTTAGCCTCTTCTGCCCCCTCAAAGCCCTGTCTCCAAACTCGCACCTGCTCGCAAGAGATCAGTTGCTTTTCCATAAGTGCCTTTATCTGCTGACCGGTCACTTCAAGAGCCTTGGTTATCTCCTCTGCCGTGGCAAAATCTCCCCTTTCAAGAAGATAAGCAAGTATCGCCTTCTGCTTTTCGGAGCGAAGCTTAGTTTTGCCAATTCCCGAGACGATAGCCTCGCACTCGTGGGCATCTATCGCCAAAGAATAGCGATCTTCAAAGGTCTCCGCCATAGTTTTGCCTGTAAGCAGCTCGCGGCCGATAATTCCGCGCGATAAAAGCTTTTTCGTCGCCTGCTCGGCTATCCACGCGCCAAACCTTACCTTCAGCGCATCAAGTGTCTTGCCACCCGACGAGCAAAGATAATCGTAAACGAAAAGGTCTGCCGCGTCAAAGCCCGATGATGCGTTAGGCCCTGCTTTAGGCAACGGATAGTAAAACTCGGTCATTTTGCCAATCGCCGACGAGGGCGTGGTACATCTCACTGCTTCACCATAGGTGCAAAGGCACTGCTCCTTCATATAGTCGCAAAGCAGTAGCATCTCCTCTGACAGCTCGGGGCGGTCGTAGCACACTCCGTCGATGGGCTTTATATCGCTAAATGATGGACAAGGATGTAGCTCGCGCACTATTGCCATCTGCTTGCGGTTGCTTTTTCCAAAGGGCACGGTCAAAAATCTGCCCGGATATACGTCGCCGCGCATCTCAAGCGGTATGAAATAATCGTACATTCCATCAAGGAAATATGGGCTGTCCAAAAGGTACACGCCTGCATATTCAAACGCATTTTTTTCCATAAACCCTCCTTGTCAAGCATTTTTATTTGGTACTTTTATAGAACTAAATGGGATAGCATTTAAATATCTATCCCATTTCGCCATATAAAATTCAATATAAATTAGTCCTCTGCGTCCTCGTCAGCATCAGCCTCTGCAAACATCTTTTTGAAGTCGATAGGCTCTTCGATCTTTTCTTCTTCCTTTGCGGTCTCAAATACGTAACCCTCGGGACGGCGAACAATAACGTACTCTCCCTCGTGAATTCTCTTAATAGCGGTCTTAACTGCCTTCTCGTCACGAAGATCCTTGTTGATAAGCGTGTTGATAGGGCGATCGGTCTCCTTGTTTCCGGTCTGTGCCTTTTCAGCGTCTTCTCTTTGCTTGGTGTACTCGTCGGTTACGATTCGAGCGCATCTTGCAGTTGCAAGAGAAAGCTCGTAACGATTAAATTCGCCCTTTGTAAGATCTTTGATGGTTGGATAAAGCATAATTGTAACTCCTATAAAAATTTCGTTGATTAATTACTGTGATGATTATTCCTCGTCCTCGCCGTCGTCTGTTACGTCGGAATCGGAGGCAAGTCTGTTTGCTACCGTTTCAGCCTGAAGCGCCGAAAGGATAACGTGGTCGGAGTCGGTGATAATTACCGCTCTGGTCTTTCTGCCGCAGGAGGCGTCGATTACTCTGCCCGCATCCTTGGCATCCTGAATAATTCTTTTGATGGGTGCGGAATCAGGGCTGGTAAGAGTAATGATTCTGTGTGCCGCCACCATATTTCCGTATCCTATGTTTATAAATTTCATACCGTTCACCTGACTTATTCGATATTTTGTATCTGCTCTCGAACCTTTTCAAGCTCGGTCTTAACCTCTACCACGAGATGAGCAATAGAAGAGTTTCCGCACTTGGAGCCGATGGTGTTTATCTCTCTGTTCATTTCTTGAATAAGGAAATCAAGACTTCTACCTACGGGCTCGTTCTTTGCAACGTAGCCGTAGAACGCCTCGAAGTGAGAACGAAGTCGAACCGTTTCCTCGTCTATCGCCGCCTTATCGGCATATATCGCGCACTCTGTAAGTATGCGATTTTCATCAACGGTTATGTTATTGTCAGCAAGCACCGCCTTGATCTTTTCTTCAAGACGAGCACGGTAGCCGCCAATGTCCTCGGACGAAAGTTCCTCGATCTTAGAAACGATTGTGCGAATATTCTCTATCTTCGCACAGAGGTCAGCTTCGATTCTCGAGCCCTCGCTCTCTCTTGCCTCAAGGAACTTTGCCGCCGCCTCGTCAAGAACGATTTTAAGGTCCTCCCAGTCCCTTTCGATATTATCGTCGGGCTTTTTGATGGAGAATACCTCCTTATCTCTGGCAACGTCCATAACGTTTATATCGCCGCCCAGAGAAAACTGCTCTTTAAGGCTTCTCAGTGCATTGAGATACTTTTCTGCATACTCGAAATTCACCGCTATCTCGGTGTCGGACGCTTCGGTAAAGTCAACGAAAATTCCGATATCGACCTTGCCTCTTGCAACTCCTCGCTCCTGAAGATAGGGTTTTATTTTTTGCTCCAACGGGGAGAATGCGTGAGGCAGCTTGACCGAGCAATCGAAATAACGGTTATTGACAGATTTTATCTCTACCGTTATATCCTTGCCGCCAACGCCGGCTCTGCTTCTGCCGAAGGATGTCATGCTTTTAAACATAAGCTCTCCTGTTCACCGCACACGCGGCTTTTCTGAAACTATCGACCGCGACAACGACACATCCGCATCTCGCAATCTATTTTAAGACATATATATTAATTTTAATACATTTTTTCTCTATTGTCAATAGTTTTTTTAAAAACCTCATATAAAATAACGATTTTGGAGAGAGTTTTGCAACAATCGGAGGAGCTTCCGCAGAAGCTCCTCCAAAAATCATTTTTTATTTTTAAACACGAACATTTTACTGAAGATATAGTTGCCTATCAAAACCACCACTGCCAAACAAACTGTAACCACTATCTCCGCGAGATTCCACCATAGGAAAACGATAGTTGTCATAACGGGAATCAGCTTGCCGATAGCGGAAAGCGCCAGCGCGTTACCGAACAGCTCTATCAAAAAGGTCACGACTCTTCCCCCGGCAAACTTTCCAAGCTGAACGATGACAGGGGTGCTCTTGTCAGCTTCGGTAAAGACCCATTTTCTGTTGGTGAAAAAGGCAAACAGTACCGCTGCCACCCAGTGAAGAGTCATAGCAAGATAGAAGCCGATCAGATAGGTGCTGCTTGAAACGTCATCGGCAGGAAGACGGAACGCAATCTTCCATATCCCAAGCACTGTAAACTTAACACTCCAACCTACCAACGTTGTCATCACGCCAAAGAGAATATAGAGTATGATCTCTCTGTTTTTGTTGTATAGTTCCTTTATTTTATCCATCATACTCCTCAATCAACCAATCTTGAAAGTAGTGCCGCTTCTGTCGTCGATAAGCGTAACGCCCTTATCAAGAAGATACTGACGAATTCTATCCGCCTCGGCAAAGTCCTTTTCTTTCTTCGCCTGCTTTCTCTTTTCAATGAGGTCAAGCACCTCAACTACTAAAGGATCGCTCATATCATATTCGGGAGAGGATTTCTTTGCCGCTTCCTCTGCCTTCTTGGCGTCTCTTACCCTTGCCGCCGCATCGATAAGACCGATGGAAAGCACACGATCAAAGTCTGCTACGAGAGCAAGCTTGGTCTTGCCGTTGGTCTTAAGCTTGAGCACGTCATAAAGCGCGGTAACGGCCAAAGAAGTATTAAGATCGTTATCAAGCGCATCGGTGAACTTCTTTTTACCCTCGGCAAATGCCGCTTCGTCAAGCTCACCGTCGTTGGGGTCTAGCTGCGCCAAACGAGCAACCAGCTTGTTGTAAGCAACGGTTGCGTTGTCAAGGTTTTCGTAAGAGAAAACGAGAGATTTGCGGTAGTGGGACTGCAAGCAGAAATATCTGTAAGCCAAAGGATCGTATCCCTTGCTCTCAAGGAGAGAAACGGTCAAAAATTCACCGCTGGACTTACTCATCTTACCGGAATTTGTGTTAAGGTGATAAACGTGGAACCAATAGTTGCACCACTTGTGCCCGATATAAGCCTCACTCTGCGCGATCTCATTGGTATGGTGGGGGAACTGGTTATCAATTCCGCCGCAGTGGATGTCAAGGTATTCGCCAAGGTACTTCATGGAAATTCCCGAGCACTCAATGTGCCAACCGGGGTAACCGATGCCCCAAGGAGAATCCCACTTAAGCTCCTGATCGTCAAACTTGGATTTGGTGAACCAAAGAACGAAGTCTGCCTTATTCTTCTTATTGTCGTCGCCCTCAACGCCATCACGAACACCAACCTCAAGGTCTTCCTCATTGAAGTCGTTGAACTTGTAATACTCGTCAAGCTTAGAGGTATCGAAATAAACGTTGCCGCCTGCCTCGTATGCGTAACCCTTGTCAAGCAGACCCTGAACGAGCTGAATAAATTCGGCGATACATCCGGTTGCGGGCTGAACGGTATTAGGCACTTTGATGTTAAGCTTTGCGCAATCTGCAAAGAAAGCGTCGGTATAGAACTGCGCTATCTCAAGCACGGTCTTTTTTTCTCTCTTTGCACCCTTGAGCATCTTATCTTCACCGGTATCTCCGTCGCTTGAAAGGTGACCTACGTCGGTAATGTTCATTACACGATTAACGTCATATCCGATATAGGAAAAATACTTCTCAAGCACGTCCTCCATAATGTAGGTGCGGAGGTTTCCAATGTGTGCAAAATGATATACGGTAGGGCCGCAGGTATACATGCTTACCTTGCCCGCCTCACGAGGAACAAACTCCTCTCTTGTTCTTGAAAGTGAATTATAAAGTATCATTAGTCTATCTCCGTCGGATCGCTTGACCCGTTCAAATCAAATTTATTTGCTTTTTGCAAGCTCTATAAGTCTTGCGGCGCGATTTACGATCTTACCACCAAACTCGCTTCTCGTTCTTTCATCGCCGCTGAGCGCCCACGCGGTGACTTCTACGTCTAGGATTCCCGAAAATTCGCTACATCGCATACCAAAAGCAACGTCTTCCCAATCAACGGTGCCATCGAAGGGGAGCAGGTGAGCGTCCTTCTTACCCTTGCCGCCGTTATCGTGGATATGTAAAACGTCAATTTTGCCCTTTAGTATCTCCATCTGCTCGCTCTGCTTGTATCCGCTGACGTTGGCGTGTCCTACGTCCCAGCAAATACCGATGCCAAGCTTTTCTGCAAGGGCGGAAATATTAAGAGCACAAGAGCCGTAAAGGTGATTGTCGGTAGCTTCCTTGTCGGAGGGCATATTTTCAAGGCAGAGCTTGATTCCCTTCTGCTTCGCGTACTCTACTATGGGGGATAAGAACGCCATATTAGCTCTTACCCAATCGCCGTATTTCACGCTTTGAGAATACCAAGCGATAGGATGAATTACCGCCATAGGAATACCCATAAGCGCCGCCATATCTATTCCCGATTTCAGCTCTCGGCTGTAGTTTGCCATAAGAGTGGGATTTTTAGGGTCGGGCATATAGAAGGAAAGGTGACAGAGAGGCAGCTTTATATTCTTTTCTCTTGCTCGCTTCGCCGCAGCGTAAAGCACGGCGTTTTTGGAATCGTCAAGTCTTGAAATAGACTCAAAGGACATGTCAATAGCGCCAATTCCCACTTTTTCAAAATAATCGACCATAGCTGTATAAGAAAATCTTCCACCGGGATAATCTTCATATATTCTTGACGGCGCACATACCAAAAATTCTCTCATTTTCTGCCTCCTTTCTCACATTTTGCAATATTGCCCAATACAAACAAATTCACATTTTACATTATATCAAAATTTTTGCCTTTTGTCAATCGTTATAATGATTTTTTAAATCGATAAATTTCAGAAATTTGATTAAAAAATATATGCTGTTAAGGCCCCAAAGCAGTTGCACCATCATCCTTTTTGCGCAAAGGGGTTGGTGGTTTACGCTGTCACTGCACAAGCAAAACGCTTTTTTCATCAAATTGTGCAAAAAAAATCATTCAAACAAGTGTATTTTATTCCATGACACCTATTGACGGAAGGAAATTTTTGTTGTATAATATAAAAGGCGTAGTATCTCTGCGCCCAAAAAGCACGAAAGGACAGTACTATGCAGAGCTTTAATCTTCATACTTCAATTCATTTCGGTGCAGACGCGCTTTCCCGTCTCGCAGACCTCGAATACAACAAAGCATTTATCATCGCAGACCCCTTCGTGGTATCCAGCGGTCTTATAAAAACGGTGACCAAGCATCTCGATGCCGCAAAGATCACCTACACTGTATATTCCAACGTTGCTCCCGATCCCTCCGTTGAGGCGGTAGGTTGCGGCGTTACAGCTCTTCTTCGCGAAAAGGCACCTTGCATCATCGCCGTAGGCGGAGGCTCCGCCATCGACCTTACCAAGTGCGTGCGCCAGTTCGCTAACCAGATCGAGCCCGGTTATTTCCCTTACTTCATTGCAGTTCCCACAACCAGCGGAACAGGTAGCGAGGTAACATCCTTCGCAGTTATCACCGATACCGAAAAGAACGTTAAGCACGCTATCGTTGACCAGAAGCTTCTCCCCGAGGAAGCTATTCTTGACGTTGATATGGTAAAGAGCGTTCCTGCAAGCATTACCGCAGACACCGGTATGGACGTGCTTACCCACGCTATTGAGGCGTACGTCAGCACCAACGCAACCTCCTTCTCGGATCTCTATTCCAAAAAGGCGGCTCAGGTGTGCAAGGATTACCTTATCCGCTCCTACAACTACGAGTCTACTCGCGACGTGCTTCCCAGAGAGAGAATGCACTTTGCCTCCAACCTTGCAGGTATGGCGTTCAACGCCGCATCCTTGGGTCTTAACCACGGTATGGCACACCAGCTCGGTGCACAGTTCCACATTCCTCACGGTAAGGCAAACGCGATCCTTCTCCCTACCGTTATCAGCTACAACACAGGAATCGAGAGCCATACCATGTCTATCGTTAACCCCGCTCCCTGCGTTCACAAGTATGCAAAGCTTGCTCGTTACATCGGCGTAGGAAGCTACAACGACATTGCATCCGTTAAGTCCTTCATCAACTACATAGACGAGCTTCGTATCCAGATGAACGTTCCCCGTTGCATTCGCGAGGCGGCACCCACGATCACCAAGGACGAGTACATGCGCAAGATTGACACAATGGCGGAGGCAGCAATTAATGACCGTTGCAGTCCCACTAACCCTCGCGTTCCCAAGAAGCAAGAGGTTGTTGACCTGTTTGAAAAGATTTTTTAATTTTAATTGCTATATCCCCTTAGGCATACCCAAGGGGATATAGTCTTAAATAAAACAACTACCGGAAAGGGAAAATAAAAATGAGCGATCTTATTAACAATACAAATGATCTTGATGTTGTCCCCGATCTTGAAAAATCGCAGGACTTTTCTGCGAATGACAGCATAGACAAGGATATAAAGAATGAGAAAAAAACCAAAAAAATGGCAACGGCGGCAACGGTTTTAGGTATAGCATCCGCGGTTATAACTATAATCAAAATTCTGCTTTGCCCTATACTGTCTATAGCCGCTTTGATGTTTGATGTCGTAGTGTTCGTTTTCCTTATGATGGGCGGCGCTCTAATTATAGCTATGGGGTCAATAGTTCTTCCGTTCATTCCTCTGATCATCATTGCATTGGGATTAATTTTAGTTATTGTAGTTCTTCTGTTTGAAAGCTTGCCTGTAACTTTGGGTGTCATCGCGGTTATTCTTGCAGCTATCGCAAAAACGAAAGCGCACAAACAAAAAATTAATAGCCTCAAATGCAAAAAGGCGACTACTTGTGCAATAATAGCATCATTATGCGGCCTCATTCTTTCGGTCGCAGGCGGAATTATTACCATAATCCCCCTAGTATTGCTGGCTGCTCCATTCTTGCTGTTGATAGTAATCGGATTAGTTTTCTTAGTACAAATGATCGGATTAGCACTCGCGTGATCCGAAAACCACAATATTTTGTTGAAATTCGCCCTTGACAACAAGGGCGAATTCTCATATAATATATTATATATTGTCGCATTATTGCGACAGACTCGTTTTTAAGTATACATTATCAAAGCGCACGCGCGCAGAAAGGCAGATAAATATGAGTTTAAAGGTTGTTAAATTCGGAGGCTCTTCTCTGGCAGATGCCGAGCACTTCCGCAGAGTTGCCGACATAATCAAAGCAGACCCCGACCGCAGATACGTAATTCCCTCCGCCCCCGGAAAGAGATTTTCCGCCGACACAAAGATTACAGACATGCTCTACACCTTCTTTGAGCTTGTTCGCTCCCGCGCCCCCTCCGCAGAGATCAACGCGTACTACGACCAGATCAAGGAAAGATACAACGGTATTATCTCGGAGCTTGGTCTCGATTTCGACCTCTCGGGCGAATATGAGTACATCAAGAACGCAGTTCTTCACAATTCCGGACGCGATTTTGCCGCAAGCCGCGGTGAGTACCTCAACGGCCTCATTCTGGCAAAATATCTCGGCTTCGATTTCATCGATGCAGAAAACGTTATCTATTTCCATGAAAACGGCACATTTGATGAGGAAAAGACCAACGATATCCTCTCCATGGAACTGAAGGACCACAAGTACGCCGTTATCCCCGGCTTCTACGGTATCGCCCCCAACGGAACTATCGTAACCTTCTCCCGTGGCGGCTCTGACATCACAGGCTCTATCGTAGCCCGCGCCGCAGAGGCAGACCTCTATGAAAACTGGACCGACGTTTCGGGCTTCCTTATGGCAGACCCCAGAATTATCGAAAATCCCCGACCCATTGACACCATCACCTACCGAGAGCTTCGCGAGCTCTCCTACATGGGTGCAACCGTGCTTCACGAGGATGCTATCTTCCCTGTTAGATATGCAGGTATTCCGATCAACATCAGAAACACCAATCGTCCGGAGGATAAGGGCACTATGATCGTGTCTCACGCATCCAGCTATGACAGCGAGCACGTTATAACCGGTCTTGCAGGTAAGACGGGCTTCTCTGTAATCACCATTGAGAAGGATATGATGAACTCCGAGGTAGGATTTGGACGTAAGGTTCTCGAGTGCCTTGAGGACAACGACATCTCCTTTGAGCATCTCCCCTCCGGTATCGACACCATGAGCGTTATCGTTTCCACCCAGCAGCTTGAAGGACACAGAGAAAGAGTTCTCCAGGCTATGACCCGCCGCACTAAGCCCGATAGCATTACCGTTGACGACGGTCTCGCTCTTATCGCAGTTGCTGGACGCGGTATGGTCAAGGCAAAGGGTACTGGGGCAAGAGTTTTCGCAGCTCTCTCTGCAGCAGGCATCAACATCCGCATGATCGACCAGGGCTCTTGTGAGCTTAACATCGTTATCGGCGTTGAGGAGCATGACTTCCAGTCCGCTCTCTCTGCCATTTACAAGGAATTCGTAAAATAATTATCCATTCTCCAGCACGCTTTCATTTTGAACAAAGAAAGGACGACGTCAAAATGGAAAAGTACAATTCCTTCCGTCCCGGTCAGGTGTGGCTTGATACTGACGGAAATCGTATTCAGGCTCACGGAGGCAACATAATCTATCACGAGGATAAGTTCTGGTGGATTGGCGAAAACAAGGAGCATTCCCGGTCCGAATGGGAAATATGGCACTGGGGTGTTAGACTCTATTCCTCCACCGACCTCTACAACTGGAAGAACGAGGGGCTTATGGCGCCCCCCGATCTCGATGACGTAAACAGTCCTCTCCACCCCCTTTCCAAGATGGACCGCCCTCACGTCCTCTACAACGAAAAAAACAAGGAATTCGTTATGTGGATCAAGATCATGGGCGACAACGGGCGCGACCAGTACATGGTAATTCTGAGCTCTCCCGATATTCACGGTCCTTTTAAGATCAAGCACGACGTTCATCCTGGCGGCTTCCTTTCGGGCGACTTTGACCTGGTCAAAGATCCCGATACGGGCTTAGCCTACATTATGTTTGAGCGTGTTCATTGCAGTATGATAATCATGCCCTTGACCGAGGATTACACCAACGTTACGGGCGAGTACACCGAGTTTTTCGAGGGCAGGCGAGTCCCCTTCGTAAGAGAAGCGCCCGCCATTTTCCGCAGAAACAACAAGTGGTATATGTTCACCTCGGGAACCACCGCAAAGTTCCCCAATCCTACCGAGAGCGCGTCCGCAGATAGCCTCACGGGTCCTTGGACTGAGCACGGTGAATCATGCATTGGTGACGTTAAGCGCACCACCTTCGACAGCCAGGTTTCCTGCGTTATCAAGATTCCCGACAAGGATCTCTATATTGCCGCGGCAGACCGTTGGCTTCTCGACATCGATCCCGGCTGGCCCAACTTTATGGACGTTTTCGACAGCTGGTACGATAAGACTAAGACACCTCTGCTTCCTCAGGACATGAGAAAGCTTACCGCTAAAAATACATCCATCGCCGATTACGTTTGGTTGCCCGTAAGCTTCGACGAGGACGGCATTCCTCGCCTTAAGTGGTACGACGAGTGGAGATGGGAAGATTTTGTTTAAGTTAATATATATGCAGGAGGGGGAAAGGAACCTTTTTAGAAAAAAGTTTTCCTTTCCCCCTCCTGCACCTCCCCCTATCCTCCAAAAACTTCTCAAAAAGCTTCGCGGTTTCAGGGTGAAATTAGCTTTGATAAATTATGATTTTACTTTTAAAAAACATAAAAGGCGTTGAAACCAACGCCTTTTTTATTATAGCTCAAAGATCTTAATCGACTTAATTGCCGTTCCCTCTTCGCGCTCGACAACTTCTCCGAGGGCAAAGAATTTGCCGTTCTCGGAGCATATCTTCACACGGGAGCCAACAGGAAGCTCAGTTTTTATCTTCTTTTGATAGATGGGGCAGCCGTCGCGGAAGAGTTTTTCGAAGAATGTGGGCAATTTGACCGCTTCAAGGTCATCAAAAAGTCTTTCGGTGGGCAAAAGTACCGCTTGACGCTCGCTTTCGCTCATTTTTTCAATCTCATTGATGGTGTGGCACTCATCAAGAGATATTCCACAAGCCTCAGCCCTTTCAAGGGTCGCCATAACACCACCGCAACCAAGCTTTGCACCAATATCAGCGCAAAGCGTGCGGATATACGTACCGCCACTGCAAGTCACAGTCAAAATATAGTCGCTATCTACGTCGGTCGCCTCGCATTCAAGGGCAAACACAGTAATATCTCTCGCCTCACGCTCAACAACTACACCTTGTCTTGCAAGGTCATAGAGCTTCTGACCGTTAACCTTCAACGCAGAATACATAGGAGGAATCTGCTTTAAGTTCCCCACAAATTCGCGGCAAACCGCCCTAACAGTCTCGCTGTCGGGAATATTTTCGCTTTTAGTCAGCACCTCGCCCGTAATATCCTCGGTATCGGTAGTAAGACCCAAACGAAGAGTCGCCTTGTACGTCTTTCTGTCCGACGAAATATACTCGCAAGCCTTTGCCGCTCTGCCCACAAGTACTACAAGAACGCCCGTGGCAAGGGGATCAAGAGTTCCCGCGTGACCGACTCTTTTCGTATTATACAGCCTTCTGACCTTGTTGACTACGTCGTGAGAGGTCATCCCCTCCCCCTTATGTATAGCCAGCACGCCGCCGGGCATATTATCTAATTCAGTATGTTTCATTTTCGCTACCTTTTTTGAAAAAAAGGTAGCACCAAAAAACTTTCCAAAAATGATTTTAGCAATACCTTTTTCTCGTTGTGTTAAATATTAAAATCTGACGATCGCAGAGTTTATAGTGAATCCCTTTTCCGAGAAGTTCTTCTCGTACTCGGTCATTACGTTGCCCTCGGCACGCTCACTGTTGTGCAGGTCGCGTGTCATCCACTCGATCTTAAGACCGAACTCCGCAAACTCCTCAATAGAGAAATCGAAAAGACCTACGTTGTCGGTCTTAAATATAAGCAGCCCGCCCTCTTTGAGAAGCTTCTTATATTTTGCAAGATAATTTCTATGAGTCAAACGGCGCTTTGCATGACCCGCCTTGGGCCAAGGATCGCTGAAATTCAGATAAAGCACGTCAAGACAATGCTCGGGAAACCACTCTTCAAGATTGTCGGCGTCACCTATAATAAAGCGCAGATTGTCGGGTCTGGTTTCCTTACACGCCATAGCCTTTTCAAGCGCGAGACAGCAAACGTCTCTCGCTCTTTCCATAGCGATCAAGTTGCAATCCTGATCCTTTGCCGCAGTTCCAACGGCAAAATTACCCTTTCCGCAGCCTATTTCCAGACAAAGCTTACGGCTCTTGTCCGAAAAAGGCGACGCGGGATCATCCTTCAAAACCGTGGGGTCTTGTATTAACAGCTCCGCACAAGCAAGAATTCTCTCCTCGCCGTGCTTCTTTTTTCTCATTCTCATAATATTTTTCCTTAATGTGTATAGGATTTTTTACTCCCCATCCTCTCTTTTAGAAAAGTTTTGAAGGGGAGAGTGGCACGGGGAGAGGGCGGAACTTTTTCCAAAAGCTCCCCTTCTCCCCGCATATATCAATTATACGTTAAATCTGAAGAGAACGATGTCTCCGTCCTTCATGACGTATTCCTTACCCTCGCTTCGTACAAGTCCCTGCTCCTTTGCCGCAACCATATTGCCGCACGCAACCAGATCGTTAAATGCGATAACCTCGGCACGGATAAATCCACGCTCGAAATCGGAGTGGATCTTACCTGCCGCCTGGGGTGCCTTGGTTCCTCTGGTTATAGTCCAAGCGCGAACCTCCTCGGGTCCTGCGGTAAGATAGGAGATAAGACCAAGCAAGGAATAGCTTGCCTTGATAAGCTTATCAAGACCGCTTTCTTCAATGCCCATATCCTCGAGGAACATCTGCTTTTCGTCTCCCTCAAGCTCGGCAATTTCTGCCTCAATTCCTGCGCAAACGGCAATAACGCCGCTCTTCTCTGTCTCAGCAAATGCCTTCAGCTTCATATACGCCTCGTTGTCGGTGGGCTCACCTGCAACGTCGTCCTCCGATACGTTTGCAACGTAGATAACGGGCTTCATGGTAAGAAGAGGGGTATCGTAAAGACAAGCCATCTCGTCCTCAGTAAGCTCCATAGTTCTTGCGCAAAGTCCCTGCTCCAGAGTAGCGTAAATTCTCTCAAAGAGAGCAAGCTCCGATGCAAGGGTCTTGTCGCCCTTCATAGCCTTCTTGGTTCTGTCCATTCTTCTCTCAACCATTTCCATGTCCGAGAAGATAAGCTCCATGTTGATGGTTTCAAGGTCGCGCATAGGATCAACCGAGCCATCAACGTGAATGATATTGTCATCCTCAAAGCAACGAACAACATGAACGATAGCATCACACTCACGAATGTTGGAGAGGAACTTGTTGCCAAGACCCTCACCCTGAGATGCGCCCTTAACAAGACCCGCGATGTCTACGAACTGAATAATAGCAGGGGTGTACTTCTTGGGGTCGTACATCTTCGCAAGCACGTCGAGACGGCTGTCGGGTACTGTAACCACGCCCACGTTGGGCTCAATGGTGCAGAAGGGATAGTTTGCGCTCTCCGCACCTGCATTTGTCAAAGCGTTAAAAAGTGTTGATTTTCCTACGTTAGGAAGTCCAACGATACCAAGTTTCATTAATTTATACCTGCTTTCCGTAAAAATACGCATAATTATCTATTATAAATACATTATAATACATTTTTGCAAATTTTTCAAGGGGTATTGGATAAATAAAAGAAGTAAATCACAAAAAAACAGTCGATTTGAAGGTGAAATTCAAATCGACCGTGAAATAGAGATATAACTATTCGGGCAAAATTTTAAATTGGAATTTACAGAGAAGTTGTCCTTTGAAATGGTGCATCCTCATCCACCGCGTTGCAGTCCCCCGCACTAGCGCAGTCCGTGCAGACCTGCCTTGGGTAGCGAAGTGGCGACGCAGCAGTGAATGGCTGCCTGTGGCAGGCAGAGCCGCGGTGTGACCGAGCCGCAGCGAGACGGGCTAACGCGAAGCGTAGCTTATTGCAATTTTATAGCCGTGATAACGGTTTATGGCTCCAGTTAAGTGTGTGCCGCAGTTAAACCAAAGCCTTCCCCAAGGCAGGGGAAGGTGGCGGCGTAGCCGACGGATGAGGTTGCGCCGTTTAATTTCACAACACCACGATAAATCAAAAATCGAAATGCGCCGTTGAATAGTTACGATAGAGGTTATTTGGTTAACTCTTGATAAACATTTTTCATATATCTCGAATTTCTATCGTCACCGATTTTCTTGATACTGCCACTTTTCACCATCTGACCAAGTACCGCTTCTACGGTGGCGAGGGCATACAAATCGTTTTCGACTTGTATGCCCTGATTTTCTGTTACAATGATTGCGCTTGCCAATAGGTTTTGGCGCAAAATGTTGTGGTATTTTTCTAAATTAAAGTTTAATAATAAACGTATTAGTGTGAATTTACACTCTTCATAGCGGCGAGCGTTTCAACAAATTTCTCAAAGGGAGCTTTTTCCACAAACATATCGTAGAAGGTCTTTATCATAGCCACGTCATCGGCGTCGGTGATGTTGCTGTATTTTGCAAGAGCGGCTTCGAGTCCGTTTGCCTTTACGAATTCGGTTATCTCAACCGCACAGGGGTCGGAGGGCATATCAAAGAGATAGCCTGCGGCAATACCCACGGCGATATGTGCGGGAACACCGCCCTCCTCCTTGACCATCTTGAACGCGCCCACAAGTCTATCGCCCTCAGAGAGCTTTCTCTTGGGATCGCGACCAACTCTGTCAAAGGAGTCCACAAGGAGTTTATTTTCAAAGCGCACCATAAGGTCCTCAACGAACTGAAGTGCATCGTCAAGAGGAGCACCGTGGCGCTTACAAAGTGCACGAGCAGATTCCATAAGCGCACGGGTAAGAACGTACTTTATCTCACCGTCACAAGCCGCCTCGAAGATGTAATTCTGTCCCTTCTGATAGCCGTAATAAGCCTGAAGCGCATGTCCCATATTATGTATAAGAAGCTTTCTCTCAATAAAGAAATTAAAGGGAGAGAACGGAACAAGCTCTAAAATAGGGGGATATTCGCAGCCTACAGGTCTGAATCCCTTAGCATCAACGGGAAGCTCACTGTAAGGCTCTGCGCACGTCGCGAGAGGATATTTTTCAAGTATATCCGCAGGTGTGGGAGGAACAGTACGTCCTACCGACACACAAACAAAGCCTATATTCTCCTCAAACGCCGCCTTTTTATCCTCGGGAATAAGAGGCTCAACAAGACCGTGGAGATATTCGTTGGAGCCTATCATGTTCTCGCAAATGAGAATGTTGAGAGGCTTGTTTGCATCAAGTCGCTGCTCGATAGCCTTTGCAATAAGGGGAGCAACACGGGGAAGGATCGGCACGCCGAGAGCGGTACAAAGAATGTCACACTCGGCAATAGCTTTAACTGTTGCCTCTGCATCCTTGCCGTTTATGGCATCAATATTTTCCACCCATTCCGGAACGTATTCCGTTCCCCTTGTAACGAAAATGGGATACTTCTGTTCCTTGTGAAGAAGCTCAACAACAGTATCATTTACGTCTATAAATGTGGTGTGATAGCCGGAAAGATAAAGGCGCTGACCTATAAAGCCTCTTCCAATGTTGCCTGCTCCGTACATTACTGCTTTCATAAGTTTGAATTCCTTTCATAAGCAAGATTAAATTTTAATAGAATTTTAGTTTTTACAATATTCAATCGGTTATACATTATTATATCATGGTTTTATGAATAAATCAAGATGTTTTAACTATTTTAATGAAGAAAAGTGCGTACAAACCGGAGCCTATCTCCCGCTTCTTCTGTCAGATAGTATTTTTTGGGGTTTTTAGCGTTAACTTTATCAATATATTTTTTAAGCTTTCCGAGGAACTCTGCCCGGTGCGAAACGATCCGTAGAAATTCTTCAAAGTTAAACTTTCAAAAACGTGCATATTTTTTCATTGTTTTTTAACTGCACCAAAGGTTAATGAGGTATTCATAATTAAATGCGCCTGTTCACATTTTAAATATCAAAATCCAACAAAATCGCAACATTATTCAAATTTTTTTAAAAAACACTGTACAAATCGGATTTTTTGTGGTATAATTATTAACAAGCAATAAAGATTAATCGTTTTTAATGTGACCGCGAGTTTAACATTATTGAAATTTCGTTCAAATTTCATACATTTTTCACACAATCATCCAAAATTCACGGTACAATATTGAATGATAAACCTATTATGCAAAGTTTATGCTAATCCATTAATTTAGCTAATATACAACATTATCGGAGGACTTCAAAAATGATGGACACAAAAATTCTTATCATTGAGGATGAGTTCGCTCTCAGCGAGCCCATCAAAACATACTTTGAAAACGAGGGCTACGACGTTAAGGTAGCCGCCGACGGCAGCGAGGGCATCAGCTTCTTTAAAATGTATGACCCCGACATCGTTATTCTCGACATCACCCTTCCCAAGAAGGATGGCTGGCAGGTTTGCCGCGAGATCCGTGAAAACAGCGCAAAGCCTATCATAATGGTGAGCACCAAGGGCGACGTATTCGACAAGGTGCTGGGCCTTGAGCTGGGAGCTGACGACAATATGGTCAAGCCCGGTGACAACAAAGAACTTTCTGCTCGAATCAAGGCAGTGCTCCGCCGTTGCCAGACTCACGTTCCCCAGTCAGACGATGAGATCATTAGATTCGAAAATATTGAGATCAGCCTCCAGAAGTATGAGCTTAAGCTTCGCGGAAGAAGCATCGATATTCCCCCCAAGGAGTTGGAGCTTCTCTACTTCCTCGCTTCTAACTACAACCGCGTATTCACACGCGACCAGTTGCTTGACAAGGTTTGGGGCTTCGATTATCTCGGCGACTCCCGTACCGTAGACGTTCACATCAAGCGACTCCGTGAAAAGCTTGACGGCTCCAGCGACAAATGGGTTATTAAGACCGTTTGGGGCGTTGGCTACAAGTTTGAGCTTCTCAACTGATACAACCTACATATCTCGGGCTGTCTCAATTTGAGGCAGCCCGAGATCACTAAATTCTACGAGGTCAAATATGAACGATAACGAAAACACCCGCGAAGAGATCAATGAGTCCGAAGATGTCAGAGTGCCCGAAGAGGAACAAAGCGAGGAACGGCTCGAACCCCAAAGCCAAGAGGAGGACACAACAACCGACGAAATTTTAAACGCCGAAGACTCCGCACCACATACCGAAACGAGCTCGACACCAAAATCATCTAATCATCCCAAGCCTAAAAGCAGTAACACACACCGCAGCCTCATGACCGTAGGCATTATGCTATCCGCCATATCCATAATTATCATGATCGCCGTATCTACCTCCATCATTATTGGACTGGTAGGAGGTCTTGGCAAGGTAGCTTTCATTCCTGTGGCAGGTATTCCCTATTACAGTGACACCACCGATGACTCCGAAGTCATCGCAAAAGCCATGGAATCGGTAGTGGTGATAAGTGTTGATGCCGAAACCACAGGTGGCACGGGAAGCGGCATAATTCTCAGCGCAAACGGATACATTGTGACCAACTATCACGTAGTTGAGGACTCTACCGCCATATACGTCCAGCTTTACGGCTCTTCCAATAACGTAAAGGCAGAGCTTATCGGATATTCAAAGAACGACGATATTGCGGTCATCAAAATAAATAAAACAGGCCTTCGCCCTGCAACATTCGTTTCCGATTGTTCGGCATGCAAGCCCGGTCAAAAAGTTTACGCCATAGGCTCTCCCAAGGGTACCGATTATTCTTACTCGGTAACAACAGGCATCATTTCTGCAGTAAACCGCAACGTGAAGATATATGACGGCAGCACTCTCAAGAAAAAGATGCGAATGATACAAACCGACGCCGCAGTAAATCCCGGCAACTCGGGCGGAGCACTTATCAATGCTTTCGGACAGGTTATAGGAATCGTGACCCTCAAGCTTGACGGAGTGGACGGAATGGGCTTCGCTCTTCCCTCCGACGGGGTTCTTCCTCTTGTAAATGCCATAATTGAAAACGGAAACACAGACGGAATCAAATCCACCATCGTCAGCGGCAGACCGCTAATAGGTATAACCTGCGTCAGTGTACAAAAGGACACTTGGTACGTCAGCACAGATTCGGGCGTCATGATGGTGTCCGAAGAATACGCCGAAGCTAATCCCGAAACAGTATTCCGAGCCAACGAGGAGGGCATATACATCCAGACGATCTCCGAGGGAATGGATGCTCATGGAAAGCTTTCGAAGGGCGACATTATAACCAAGATAGGCAATATTCGCGTGTATACCGCAGAGCAGCTCATATCCGTATTGAACAATCACTACGGCGGCGATACAATAACTCTCACCGTATATCGAGACGGCGAATATATCACGGTCGATATAACTCTCAAGGAATCCCCCATAGAGTAACCAAAAGAAGCTTTCGGAAGACCGAAAGCTTCTTTTGTATCCTCTTACCGTATCATTACCTTTTCCCAACAAGAAATTTGCAAGAGCAATTTTCCGCTCCATATTGACAAAAAAATCATTTTATGATAAAATTATTGCAGCAGTAATTATTTGACTCAATAAAAGAATGGAGAAATATTATGGAACAAAAGATTATCGAAATCATCGCAGAATATCAGGGCAAGCCCGTATCTTGCTACTCCCCCGACCAGAAGTTCACCGAAATGGGACTCGACTCTCTTGATTTGGCAGAGCTTCTTATCGAGCTTGAAGAGGCAGGAATCAAGGCAGAATTTTCCCCCGCCATCAACACTCCCGCTAAGCTTGCAGAAGCACTTAAGCAGTAATCAGACTTATCAGACGCTCATATTATAAAAGGCTTTTCCTAACAGAGGAAAAGCCTTTTTATTGTTTCTTTTAACCAAACCGTCATCGATAAAAATAGCGACCTCACATCCGCTCACGACTCCACCTCTAAAATAAATCATCGGTTTGATTATAACACAGTAAGCTCCCTCCAAGGAAAGGCGTAGCGTGTGCGAAAACGTTCTTTCCTCCGCCATGTCCCCACCAGGGACGCTTAACACAGAAAATCCTTGTACATCAAGGCTTGTAAGCTCCACCACGCACACGTCAAACCCCGCCGCGAAGCAACGGCTTGGTGCAACGGCACGGAGAGTTAACGCCACCGCCTCGCCCTCTTTTTTTGTTTCCACAGTAAGACCCAAAGCACCATTATCCATTACAAAATCGGGGATAACCACCGCAAATTCTTCTTTTGCGGGCGGCTCTATTGACACAAGCTCATCTTCATCCCAAAAATACATGGGATCGACCTGCAGCTCAAAGCATACCTCTCCCGCGCGACAAGTCTCCCGAGTCTCGAAAACCAAAATTCCAAGCTCGCATTCCGTATAATTTTCGCATATATCCGCAACAAGCACAACCTCGCCGTAACGATCGGCAAATGATAACACACCCCCACTCCCCGCAAATTTTTCATCGGGAATAACTTCTTTGAGCTTCAGCATCTCGGGATCATAACGTACAACCGCCCTCATTCCGCAGATCGATACTCCATCCCCCGTTGTAAGGCTCAACCTTACCGTCTCATCCGAGGACGGCAAGCTCTCAAGCTTTACAGAAGCATACTCGCTCGCATCGTTTGAAGGGTCCGAAGCTTCACACACAACAGCCGAAGAAGAAACAGCGACGACGGCAACCAACCACAGCAAAACAAGAACGTAAAAATTGTGTAAATTGCGCTTAATATTATGTAATCTTTTATTTAACTTGCAGACACGAGTATTAAAAACATTTATAAAAATTGAAAAACTTGACATTAGGCGATCCTCCCTTTCAAAAAGTTTATTCTTTCATAATGCCTTTAATTACCGATAGATTGCCTGAATTTTCTGCGGTTTTTCGCAAAGAAAACGGAAAAACTAATTTTGCGCGGAGTTGCGACACTTTTGCAACGCCTGCGCAAATAAATCTAACGGAGTTGTTGTATGCTCAACAAAAAAATATTGATAGCGGCTTTAACTCTTGCTCTTTGCACCACCGCGTTTGCTTCTTGTGGAAAAAACGTCGGTACAGAGAGCGGCAGCAGCGACACGGCAAGTGCTACCGAAAGTGCAACCAAGGAGACTGAAACCAAGGATACGGAAACCACCGGAATCGGATCCGATAGCACAGGTACAAACGGTAATAGCGGTACTACCGAAACCACCGACATCACAGGCATAGGAAGCAGCGAGACCACCGATATTGGTGGCGAAAGCGATTCCACCATCATGCCCGATGGCGGCGATATAGTCGGACGTATCGGCAATGATGCGCAGAACGGCATGGGTAACGTAAAGAGAGGTGTTGAAAACTTCTTTGGCGGCGAATACAAAATGCCTCACACTCACGGAACTCACCGCGGTCGAGTTCCCTTCGGTAAATAACCGTTTCTGCAGATAAAGCCTCAGATAAAATTCAATAGCGAAAACGCTTTTGGGGGATCTTGAAATAAGATCCCCTTTTTTACAGGTTGCACTTGACAAGGCTTCAAAATACCCTCGCCGCCACCGACAAAGGGCACGATCACGAAAAGGTCGAGTGCGATATTTCCTTTCTCAACATCCCCACATACGGCTTCGAATTTATCGAAACGTGACGTTTTTACAACAATAAGTTGGTTTTGCAACCTGTTGTTGTTTTACTTTGTCTTCAATCCATCAAAAAGCAGCGATTTCCGAGCATCTATAATATTCCAAGCTCAATCGACACAAAACCGCCAAGACAAAAAACCAAAAGATGCCCCCAACACGAACCGCATTGCCTCAAAAATCCCACACCGCAAAGCTAAAGGACACAATTTTGAATTTTTTATAAACTTTATGTAACAAAATGTATTTTTAAGCACAAAACACATCAAAACAATCAAGTTTTTCCCGCGCCCGCCCCCACATGTTGACACAAATCTCGATTTTATGCCAATATGCCCCAATATATAGAACTTTTTATTAAATTTTTGTTAATTCTACATTATGTAATTATACCCCTTGACAATGCTTGCTTATTTTGGTATAATATAGCATGGAATAATAGCTAAGTGTCCCCACTTCAAGCCGGGAAGACCGGGACATAAGCTCAAACCACAAACGCGGTTGAAAAACCGTAGAATTATAGAAGGAGAAGAACATATGAAAATGTCTTCAATTTTCAAGAAAGCCTCAGTTTTCGCCATTGCGGCAACAATGATCTTGCTCATGGTCGTTTCTGTGCTCCCTGCTGCACTCGCAGATAGCAGCACAGACGGTCTCGACTTCGGCGAAAAACTGGTTTCATCCAATATCTCCATCGCCGGAGGTATTACGATGAAGTACTACTTCGAACTCCCCGAGGGAGACGAGATTTTGAAACCTGACTGTATCAAAATCAGTTATCCCAACCAGGGTGGAAGTCTGACCACTACCACTTACAACATCGCAGACCTCACAAAGGACGGCGAGTTATATGTGGTCGAGGTTCCCGTATCCTTTGCTCAGCAGACCGAAACTATCACCATGCAGTGGTTCAACGGCAACGAAGGTAGCAAAAAAGTATTTGAGAAAACCGTTCGTAACTATGCGGACACCGTTCTCAAGTATGCAAACATCGACCTTGGACAGTACCCCCAGTACGCAGAACTTAAGGAAGGCTGCCAAGCCCTTCTTCCCACTATCACCAACATGTTGAACGCAGGCGCTTTGGCGCAGATCTCCTGCAACTACAAAGCTACTGCTCTCGCAAACGATGGCTGGTTTGGAATCGGCACCAACCCCGTTGACAACATGCTTGCAAGTCACTTCTACGACGTTGAAGGCGCTGACGACAGGAACGACGACTATGAAGCTGGCAACAAGGACTCCGGTGTTACATTCACAGGTACCGAGATATTCCTCACCAGCAAGGTTACCCTGAGAGTCTACATTGATTGCCCCGACGACGTTGTTACCGCTAAGGTTTACAAGGGCGACGAGTCCCAGACGGTAGCTATCAAGACCGACACCACCAAGGACGGTGCGCAGAGAAAGTTCATCGTCATCAAAAACATTGCTCCTACCGCATTCAACACTCGTTTTAGAGTAGAAGTAACAAATGGTGACAAGGTTGCAAAGTTCGAGTCCAGTGTACTTGACTATGCTTATGACACCGTTAACTCCACCTTTGCTTCCGAAGAGCGCAAGGATACCGCAAAGGCCCTTTACCTCTTCTACGCCTACACCAAGACATATGCAGGGGATAGCGTTGTAGTTGATCCCGCTGAGTGTAATCACGCTCGTTCCTACTACTTCGCAAAATCCCAATCTATCGTTTGTCCCGACTGTGGTTACACCTATCCCGAGGAAACCGTTAAGGTCCTTGTAACCACCAAAGAGACAACCCGCATAAGACAGGGCGATACCGGCACATTGACCCTTACCTATGCAATCGCAGGAAACACCAAGTTTAACGCACTCGTAATCGCTCCCAACTTCCCCACAGGTATAAGCTGGACAGTTGATAGTGTTACTTACAGTGACGGTTTTGCAGGCGAGGCCGGCAGAAATGTCGAGACCGACAACCTTATCCCCTTCAACTCCGCTCAATTCGTAACCGTTACATACAATGTAGAAGTAGGCGAGGATGCAGAGCTCGGCGTGAACCAGATCGGATTCTCCGTTGGGGATGCTATCGTTGCAGAGGGCGAGTTCAACTCAGAGAATATTCTCGCAACTCCCGTAAGCATCGAGGTTCTTCCCAAGCTTTGTGAAACACACGGAAACGTTAAGTACGTAATCGACGGCGATTACCACTACGCTTACTGTAAGGATTGCTTCGACTCCAACTATGTCAAGCACACCTACGAGAGCGGTTACAAGATGGCAAACGGAAAGATCGTTTGCTATTCCAAGATTTGTGCATGTGGAACAATCCAAGAGGATGCCAGCATCTACACCTACGATGCAGGCTTCGAGCTTGACGAGAACGACAACAAGATCAATAAGGCTCCTCTCTTCTTGCTTACTCCCGCAGATATCGCGGCTAAGAAGTTCACCGACCTTGGCGCTGTAGAGCTTTCCGAAGAAGACGGCATCTCTTTCGTTACCATTCACAACAATACCGAGGCAACCGAAGGATCCTTCTACATTTTGGATGGTAACACAAAGGTGACCGGTCGTTATCTTGCTATCAAGTATAGAACAACAACCACCTCCGGCTCCGAGTTCTTCGCGGGCGCTAACAACAAAAACGCCGCTAACGAGGGCGACAACACCTCTTCCGAGGGCGACAACACCTCTTCCGCGGGCGAGAACTTCTACGTAGCTCCCGGTGCAGTTTACGTTAACAACGGCGAGTGGCACGTAATGATCCTCGACCTTGCCAAGATCAAGCCGAGCTCATTCATTGCCAACGAAGACGGCACTTACACTGCCGACCATATTCGTTGGGACATATTCAACGATGCCAAGGAAACCGATCAGACTGTTGATATCGCTTACATCGCAATGAGTGACGACATCATGTCCGTTGCTTCCTTCGACGGCAACGATTACTACCGCGTATCTACAGGCGTAGATAAGAACATCACAGCTACACCCGACTACATGGCTTCTACCAATACCCTTAACGTAGTAGCTGACGCAGAGTGGATCCGTTACGTACCTCACAGCGGCGGTAGCACTCTCAATCTCGAATCCACAAACGGCGGTCTTAAGTACGCCCACATCACAAGAAAGGGCACAGCGAACGACTGCTACCTTTACATCACTAATATTGCAAACACCGGCGAGATCTCCCATTACGCCCACACTACCAAAAATGCAAAATATTTTGCGGTAATTTACAAAACCGAGGATAGCAATATTGGCTACGAAGCGTTTGTAAGGACCAAAGGTGGGCTTGATGGTAATAACAAATTTGTCAGCGGCAAGATATTCAAGGGCGACAGCGAGTGGCACGTAAAGGTTGTTGATATGAGCAAAATCACAGCCGACTACTACGATCCTGCCACCGGTTTGGCAACGCTCAGATTCGACTACTGGAACAATGCGGAAGAGGCGGAAGGCAAGTGGATCGCAGACTTTGCATTCTTCGGCGTATTTAACTCCGAGGCAGATGCATACAAATACTGCGGCGACTACCTTAAGGCGTACAGCGTAGAATACACCTGTACAGACCACAAGTGGAGCTCCGTAACCAAGGAGGAAAACGGAAAACTCACAGTTTCCACCGAGTGTGCAAACTGCGGTAAGGCCAACAGCTCCTACGATATGCCTATCGGCAACAAGGCTCCCAACCTCTTTATCGGCGCGGCTGACATTGCCAACAAGGTAGCCAACGATTCTACTAATATTAGCAAGACCTATACCCTCTCCGATGACGGTTCTTACGTAACTATTTCCAACATCACAAGTACGGGTGACGGTCACATCAACATATTCCAAAACAACACCACCGTTACCGGTAGATACGTGGTGATCAAGTACAGAACCGGAAACTACACCACGGGTTCCTGGCAGTTCTACACCACATCCAACTCCGATACTCCCGAGGCAGGCAAAACCGGATACGACACTTTCTATCTTAATCAAACCACCAATTTAGGCGGAAGTTCATCAAACGGATACGCCACTAGAAGCCAGGGCGGTATCGTTGCCGACGGAAAATGGCATTACACCGTTATAGACCTTGCAGGTGTTAACGCAGACGCATTCAAGTCATATGATGACGGAACCTATATGGCTCAGTACTTCAGGTGGGATATCTTTGAGACCTCATTGAGCAACAGTGCATCTATCGACGTCGCATATATTGCATTCGCAGATGATATTAAAAACCTCACCGACATGGACAATATTGTCGAATATAAGTATGCGTACACCAGATGCATCTATAATGGCACGACCTATAGCGAAGCGGCTGTAATTCCTATGTCTACTACCACAGGCGTGAACAACCCCTTCTACGATGCTTCGCATCTTGCGATTAAGGGTACCAGTGGCGCTTATTGCTCCGGAACCCTCAAGTTCGATGAAACTACCAACAATATGCCTTATGCTCAGTTTACCGCAAAATCAACCGCCGATGGTTACTTCGACGTATGGAATTGCGGATATAAGATCAGCGGCTCAGGTAAATACGTTGGCGTTCTGTACAGGGCTTCCGCAAACTCCTCTAACAGTTTCGAGTTCTACATCAGCTCTACCCATAGCAGCGCCCAGACGAATTGTTGCAGGACTACAGACAATCTTACCAAAGACGGCGAGTGGAGATTCATATACCTTGACGTTTCCGAGATCAAGGTATCCGATAAAGTCTACTATAAGGACTCCGAGGGTATTTGGGGACTCAGATTCGACGTATTCAACGGCGGTCATGCTACAGGATCTACTATGGACATCGCATTCGTCGCAATGTTCGACGGTGCAGCTGATATGGCGGCAACCCTTAAAACTTACAACGAGCTTTACGGCCTTGACCTTGAACTTGGTAACAGTCCCACTTACGTCCGCCTCAGCAATATCGGCGGCACTATCAAGAGCGTGAATTATGTATCACCATTTGTGAACACCACCGCTTTGACGACCAGCACCAACTCCGATTATTTGGGCCAGATTTACATTTCCGGCCCCGTAGGTATCGAAGGCACCTCTCAAAAGCTTGTTTACAGACTTCTCGATGCAAACGGCGATGTGCTTCTGAGTAATGGCCAGGAGTGGAGAGAACTCAGCCCATACAATAATCAAACCGTCAAACCTCAAGATCGCACAGGAACAGGATCATACCTGGCCAGCGCCCGAGAATTAGCTCCCGGCGTAAATCATGTTTACGAATACGTGGGCATGGCAGATATCCGCCAATTCCCCGGTCAGACTGTAACCATTGAATGTGCGTTGGTTCTTGACGGCGTTGAAGGTGAAGATGCTTACTACACCTTTATGACCTTTAAGAACGTTACGAACACTTACCTTGGGGTTAATATTCCCACTTACGTCTATATCAGCAATATCGGCGGTAACAAGACTATCGGGGCTCAGTCATCAGCATTTGTGAACAACGCCGCTTTGACGACCAGCACCAGCGCCGCTTATTTGGGTAGGATTTACATTACCGGCCGCGTAGCTATCGAAGGCTCCGCTCAAAAGCTTGTTTACAGACTTCTCGGTGCAGACGGTAATGAGATTCAGGGATGGAAAGAACTGGACTACTACTCATCTAACAACTACACCTTTAAAGACGTTACCACCGGCACTGCACACCTGGGCAACGCTCAAAAGGTAGTTCCCGAGGTAACTAACGTTTACGAGTACGTGGGCTTGGCAAATATTACCGCATTCCCCGGACAGACCGTAACCCTTGAATGTGCGTTGGTTCTTGACGGCGTTGAAGGCGAAGATGCTTACTACACCTTTATGACCTTTACAAACGTTAAGAACACCCAGACACCTTGATAAAAATCAAAACGATTCGACAAATATAAAACCCCACGGGCATAGTCCCGTGGGGGAATAAAGAAAGCTCGTTTCAAGCTTATCAAAAAACTATTGGCAAAAAGGCTTCTTTGTGATACAATACAATTTGTCAATTTGTTATTGTGCCACATAGCACATCTCATTACGTCGCGGACGGTTATCGCGACGATCACATCAAACAAGGAGAAAATATCATGAGAAAGCTTATATACGAGACCCCCGAACTTCGTATCGCTCTCACAGAAGCTGATATCAAGGCAGACCAAGGTCCCTTGTCCAGCTTTGACTTGAGTGGAGAAGGCGGAGCAATCGGCGGCGTCCTTATTCCCGAAGATAGCGAAGAAAATTAATATAAAAAACCGCCTTCGGGCGGGTTTTTTATTCTTCCGATATGTCAAATTCTGATTTATCGGCCATACTTTCTTTGAAAAGAAAGTAGGCAAAGAAACTTCAATTATCGTGTGACGTTAAATTAAATTCGATATTTATCTCTCGATGGTGGAGTTTCAAATTTTGATTTATCGGTGAGATTACGACACCCTAAAAACGTAGGCGGTGCCGATTTGCTTGCAAATGAGGTGTCGCCGTTTCATTGATTTGAAAATATTCGTCACGGGACGCCGAGGACGTCGTCCCCTACGGTCTAAAACGATTGCCAATTTGTTTGTCGTAGAAGGTGTTTTAACGATTTCAAATTCGTAGGGGACGACGTCCTCGGCGTCCCGCTCGTTGAATTTAAATCTTCGTTAACGGGAGGAGCAAGCC
>JAZOMF010000028.1:0-7786 GCA_045653805.1 Eubacteriales bacterium | reverse complement strand
TTAAGGTTTCGCAATAATCAATTAAATTTTGGGCGGACATTGTCCGCCCTTTTTAAATTCAAATTTTGATTTATCAGTGGGATAACGACACCCTAAAAACGTAGGGCGGGGCCGATTTGCTTGCAAATGAGGTGTCGCCGTTTCATTGATTTGAAAATATTCGTCACGGGACGCCGAGGACGTCGTCCCCTACGGTCTTAAACGATTGCCAATTTGTTTACCGTAGAAGGGGTTTGAACGATTTCAAATTCGTAGGGGACGGCGCCCTCGACGTCCCGCAGACATTGGTTTCAAATCGTTCCCAACGGCGGGAGCAAGCCCCCGCCCTACATTCGTTTATCTCCCCGACAAACTACAATTTATCAATTCAAAAAATGAATCCATTCCTTGCGCTTCATAGGAAACGCGGTGACGGTATCCAAGTCGAGGTGGGCGTTTTTCATTCGTACGGCGCGAATTTTGCGGCAATCGTAGGTTGTAAAATAGTAGGTCGATCTCTCCGTATCCATACACGAGGTGTAAACGGTGCTCAGCTGCCTTTCATCGGCGCGGAAAAGCCCGTGGGGCTGATTGACGGTGCTCATCAGATGAAAAAATCGCGAGATGGATGGAGTCTTTTTCTCCGCAGGGATGGTGTAGGTCTTGGCATTGACGGCACGGATGAAACGGGAAGAGGATGAAAGATCACCAAGCCGCGGCTCACCGTATTCTTCAAGCATCGTAACCTGCGTGGGAAAGTCGGGAGCGTTGGTAAGCACGCCAAAGGGGTTGTCATATATCTTCAAGCCATCCTCTACCGACTCGACAACGAAGGATTCTTTGGAGTCTGCCACTATCCAATGGAGCGGGGTGGCGGCAAGTATGCCGGAAAAGCTTTCGCGTGTGATGTTGACCTCAAAAATCGCCTTTTTTGCCGCCTCGGCACTGTCAAAATTGCAGAGGATCCACGGAATCAGCTCAAAGGACGCCAAATTGCATTTGCTGGGCTTTTTTTCGTGATAGACGGTGATGGCAGGGAGGCGCAGAGCGGCGGCGCAGAGTCCTTTTTCGTTCATACCGTCATAGTAGAGAGGCACGCCACCCGAAATATGCGCAGCTCCGATGATGGCGTAATGCTCGTAGGATTTTTCCTTGTGTAAAAAGTCGAAAACGAAGCGGCGGGGAGTGATTACCACCTGCTCATCGAGGGTGTATTCAAGATCCAGCGTTCTGCCGAAAAGATGATGCTTTGATATATCGTTTATTGCGGTACACATAACGGTCTCCTTTTGCTTTTTTAATTAGTGTTCGCCTTTTCCTCGATATAATACAAAAGTCCGCAGACAACTGTCTGCGGACTGGTTTTTTGTTAAATTAGCTTTTTCTTGGTAACTATTTGAAGAATTTTGAAAATTGCGGGAGCGAGCACAATGTTTAAAATAAGCTCGACTACACAATTAAATCCTAATCCCAACAATATGGTAATTCCGGCAAATTCGGGATCAATTCCTTTATCTATAGCCGCCTCAAGCATTTTATCCCAAATTAAGATGTAGCTACCGAGTATGAACACTCCGGTGTTGATTAAAGGGGCGGATACCGATGCGCACGTAATAGCGACCATAGGAAGCTTTTTGGAAAGTGCCTTGTAAATAAAGCCTGCCGCTATACCTGCAAGGATACCCTTAAGCACGATGGTGGCAAATCCTCCTATCGGGCTATATACCATAAAGAGCGCGCCCTCGGTAAAGTATGCGATAATATTTGGAATCACGGTGAGCCAAGCGCCGACACAAGGACCGTACAGTGCCGCACCTATAATGACTACCGGCAAAAGCAACGTTACCGATACACCGGTAATGGGGAGCTTTATAAGGCTTAATCCTATTGCCAGCGCGGTAAGAACGCCTATAATTACTATTTTTAATACTAATTCTTGATTTGTTCTTTTTGTTCTCATGGTTTATTTGATATGTATTATGATATTTATTAACTGTCAAGATGGTCGAAAATGACCTTCCATACTTTTTCGTCCTGAACTGTCATTCTGTTCCAATCGTAGGACTCCACGAAAGCGGATTTGTCGGCGGCGGTAGCTTTTTTATTGCGAGCAATCTTTGCTCTCGCCTTGCCGAATTCTCCAAGATATTTGACCGCTTCTGCGGTGTAGTTGGGGTTATGACCCTTGCCTGAAACCAGCATCAATTTAACGTTTTCCTTGCCCTCAAGTCCTTCTTTGAGCATATCGTAATGCTTTTTGCGGCACATTTGATCGTCCTCGGAATAGATGAGCAGAGCTTTTACGTCCGACGAAGAAAGGGAATTAATTGCATTGTATTCAAAAAATACGGGGTTGGCTTCCTTTTCAATTTTAAGAACCGGCTTTCTGTATCCCTTCATAATGCCACCGAAAAATGTACCCATCATTTCGGTTACGGATACAAATCCGCACATAGCGACTATGTGTGAGATCTCGGGATGAAGAGCCGAAATATTAAGGGTCGAGAATGCGCCCCAGCTATGTCCCATAACCGAGATGTCAATCCCTTTAAATCTTTCGTCTGCTTTGATCGTGTTGATGCAATCGTTGAGGTCGCAAAGCGATTGAGAAAGACCGTTGGGACTCTCGCCGCCAGACTCCATGCATCCCGTGTGATCGTAAGAGAGGACACGGTATCCGTGGCGGCAAAGCATTTCGATCTCCTTCATGTATGCGCGATGACCGCCGCCGAAGCCGTGGTCAAAAACGATGAGTCTCCGATCGTTGGGATCGTTGTATTCGTAGATGTATCCCTGCAGGGTGTGACCGGCGGACGCCTTGAACGCATAAGGCTCGGCTTTGAGACCCTCAAAATCCTCCGGGGAGAAATAGAATACGGTTTCGGTATCGTCGCAACGCTTGTGCATCATACCCTTATATAAATTTACAATCTGCTTTTCGAAAATCATGTCTTCTCTCCGTTTCGCTTCAAGTAATTAAGGTTTAAAATTTTACCATAGATAATTATATCACACTTTTTTTGCTATTTCAATAGTTTTGAAGTTTTTTGAATCAATAATGAAATTTTATGATTAATTTTACGCCGAAAATGCAAAATCACCTGCCATAGCAGGTGATTTTTGAGAAAAAAGTATTATTTCATGCTTTCAAAGTAATCGGCTATAAGATCGCGAGCATAGATACCGTCCTCAAATCTTTCAACTTCGGTTAGATTGTTGGGGGCATAAGTTGAGGTGTAGGAGTCCACAATAATGTAATAGGTAGCGTTGGGGTCGATGGAATTTTTGATCGACGCGCCGTACTGACCGTAGTAGATGTGATAATCCGAGTTGGAGGTGTTGAAGAATTTAGACAAGAGATCCTTACCCTTGATAGAGCAGAGAACAAGCTGGTTGTCAAAGGGGAAGACTGCTTGCAGGTCGCCGTATGTAACCTCGCCCACCTCTAATTTATATGGACTGCGAGCCTTCAAAAATCCGCCGCCCAGCACGATGTTGTACTGAGATCCCCATTTTTCCAGTCCTGCCTCATAATAAAGCTTTGCGGCAAGGTCACAGAGAGTGTCGCTTGACATATAGCTTTTGTTGTATCCCACTACTCGGTTAGCCATAGAGATGTCATCGTCATATTTTTCAAGGAGATCGGCTACTATCTTGTCGTCCTTGAGGGAGGTGTATGCGCTTGTTTTCACGTATTCGGCGGCTTGCATTTTGAAGCTGTCGTTGACGTAATTTATAGCAACCTCGGCGTGGGTTATGCCCTTGTTGTCGCCGCCACCCTGGAGGTGGTAAACGCCGCTTCGGTCATACATAACGTAATTTTTGTGGGTGTGTGCTTCGAACACCAAGTCAACGTAGCCCTCGGAAAGCACGACGTCGTAATAAGAGGAAATTTTGTTTCCAGACACCTGATTTATGCCGGACATGGAGGATCCCATGCCGTCGTGGAGGGAATAGACGATAAAGTCCGCGCCTGCGTCGCGCAGCTTGTCGGATTCTGCTTTGACCAGAGCGGTAAGCTCGTCTCCCACCTTGAAATAGACGTCCTCCACCTTTTCGGGGGCGATAGAGGAGTAGCAATCACCGATAGCGCCGATTATGCCGATCTTAACGTCGCCGCATTCGACCAGAACCGATGACGAGGCGTATTCCACGCGCTCGTTGGTGTCGCGGTCATATACGTTGATGGCGAGAAGAGGGAAGTCGGCAAAGGCTGCGTTTTCCTCAACGTATTCTTCGCCCCAGTCAAACTCGTGGTTACCCAAGGTCATAGAGACAAAGCCCATTTCGTTCATCCAATCGGTAACTATTTTTCCCTTCGTGAGGTTGGATTCAGAGCTCCCCTGCCACATGTCGCCCGAGGAGAGGAAAACGGTATAGTCGTCGGTCTTTTGTGCGTTTTTGAGGTATGTAGTCAGCTCGTCAACGCCGGGCTGATTGTCGGTGTCGGCAAGCTTGCCGTGGAGATCGTTGATGGTGTAAAAATCTACCACAATGACTACGTAGGTGCCGCACTCGTCGCAATAATCGTTGTCGTCCTCGTCGGTGTGCTCGCAATCGTTTTCCACCTCGGAATGCACAGAGTCGGATTCATTCTCTATAACGTCACCTGCGATAGATGAGCAACAGCAGGAGCTGAGGATAGTGGATAGGATAAGTATTAAAGAAATTAAGTATATAAGAGACCCTTTTATCTTCATTTTTACCTCTTTTGTTTCGGTGTTTGATGATTTATTATAACATGCCGTGGGCAAGTTGTCAATTATTTGCGGACTTTATCAGCAAGTGTTTTGTAAAAATGGATAAAAATTTAAAAAAAGTATTGACATTTTTAGGGAATGTGCTATAATAATGAAGTAGCAGCTTTTTGTGTTTCTGTATCAAACACAGCGGGCTGCTTTTTTGAGCCTTTCGCAGAGATTGACAATATACCGTATCCGAAAATATTATACCGATCAATAAAGGAGAAAAATATGACTAAGAAAAAATACAGATTGTCTACGGCGCTGGATATCGACGACCTGCTTATGGAGTGTACGTCATACGCGATCCGTTTGGCAAACGAAAAATACGGCTTTGATCCACCACTTACAATATACGAAAAATACAAATGGGGAAAGATGGGCACCCGTGCCGACAGTATATATCCCTATTTCAAGGACCCCGAGTTTTACAGAACACAGCCCGTGTACGAGGGCGCAAAGGAATTTGTGCGCAAGCTCAGCCAAATGACAGAGGTGTATATTTCTACTGCTGTTCCCCCCGAATATATGGGAATAAGAGCGCAAAGGATCATGGAGGAGTTTCCCGAAATACCCGCAGATCACATTTATATGGGCGCGCGAAAGGACAAGATCCACACCGATATACTTTTTGACGATGGACTTCACAATATCCTCAACTCGTCGGCAAAATATCCCATACTTATGCGCCGACCTTGGAATCAGGAGGCAACGGGAATGCTGGCGGTCAATAATTACGATGAGTTTTTGAAGATGGTGGAGGTTATTGCTAACAGCTACCATACTCCTGCCTGCGAGGGTTCAGGATGCCACGAGATCGTAGTTCTGGTAGGTCCCTGCAGCAGCGGAAAATCCAAAATAGCAACGAAATTCCTTGAGAATAACGATGAATATGAAAAGCTGATAAGCTTTACTACCAAGGACCCCACCGCAGTTGAAGAAAACCGGTGGTATAATTATATTTCTTTGGATGCATTCAGAAGCATGTGCGAAAGCGGCGAAATGTTCCAATCCACAATGTATTCGGGACACGGATACGGTTCCCGTAAATCCGACGTGGACAGCATTTTAGCGCGGGGCAAAAAGGTTATATCAACCATGGATATTTGCGGCGCTATGTCCTTGAAAACTCACTTCAAAAACGTAACTACCGTTTATATCAAAAGAGAAAAACGCGAGCTTATGGCAAACATTTTGCGAAAGAATTCCTCGATTGAGGATAAGGTCAACCGCCTTATGGCGATTGACTACGAGCAGCAAAACGCCGAGATCTGCGACTATGTGATTGATTTTGAAACCTACGCAGACGCCGTCGCACAGCTCAGAGAGATTTTGGAGCAGTAAGGATTGACATTCATCACAACAAAAAACACTTGCGCAAGCAAGTGTTTTTTGTTGTGAAAGAGCAGTAAAAAGGTGTGTAAATGTAGGTAAGAACAGTAAAAAGCACACCACTTGTTTCGATCGATTGCTTGGAAACGGATTATCTTTTCTTGTAAATTACAAGTTCGGGTTTTTCGCCGTTTTCCTCATACGAGCATATAAGAAGAAAGTCCATATTTGCAACTATGCCAAAGCATATGCCGAAATCGCTTTCGAGTTGGCTTCCGAGATATGTCTGCTTATCGTCAAGGAATTTTACTTTTTCACCATTCGGAAGCGTGTATTCCATATTGACAAACTCTCCCGGCAGCACGTTTAACTTTTCTACCTTGGGCAAACCTTCGATATTCAAAAGTGTGTTGAGTTCGTCGATTAATTGGAGCTTGAATTCCTCGAGCTTTTCTTTTCCGCCTATTTCAGCATATCGTCTCCAAATATCAAGGGTGTATTCGCCGTCAGCATAACACCATTGACAATACTCCTCATTGAAATTGCCGTCAGCTTCACGGCTGATATTACAATCCTCAATAGGGATTCCGCAACACTGGCAGACGAGTTCTCTCGGAGAGCCGAGGAGAGTGTTGATCGACACGTCAAACAGTTTTGAAAGGAGTTTTAGAGTATCTATGCTCGGTATCGTTTCGCCTGTTTCCCATCGAGAAACTGCCTGACGAGTAACAAACACCTTTTCTGCAAGTTCTTCTTGCGAAAGTCCTCTTTTTGTTCTTAATTCGTAAATTACATCTTTTGCTTCCATAAAATAATCACCTCCAACAGTTGTGATTATATTATATCACGGGTTGCCGGCGTTGACAAGCAACTCGCTGTTGCTATCTTCTCGGCAAATTCTTGGTTATCGGAGAGTTTATTATATCGCGCTTTCGGAGACAAATCAAGGCGTAGCCTTGTATATCATCCGCAACTCGTTGCGGCATATCATCAACACGGAGTGTTGTATAGCATCAAGCCGCAGGAAGATGCACGCCGGCGCGTGATGAGATACAAGGTCGGCTCGCCGACCTTGATGATATACGCCGCACTTCGTGCGTCAATGATATACCAAGCCTGCGGCTTGGATAAAAAAATCCAAGTCTTGCGACTTGGATTTTTTGGCTGGGATGGCCGGATTTGAACCGACGAGTGCCAGAGTCAAAGTCTGGTGCCTTACCGCTTGGCGACATCCCAATAACTCGTATATTATATCACGCCTTTTGCGCCGCGTCAAGTCTTTTTTTCGAAAATCCCGAGATTTTTATGGTTTTATCATGAAATGGGACAAGGTATATTTGCATGGACGGACCTTGCCATGTCAATTCCTGTCGCACACTCGCATATACTGTCGACAGGAGCAGTCTGCTCCCGGTGGACTTGCTCCAAGACAAATAAGGAGAATTGACATGGCAACCTTTACAAATAGAGCAACACTTTCCTACAACGGCCGCACCGTGGATTCCAACACGGTCACCGGCACGTTTTTGCAAACACTTTCCATCACCAAAACCGCACTTTCGGACACCTATACGGCAGGGGACACCGTGACCTATGCGGTCGCGCTGGTCAACGCGGGCGCAACACCGCTGACGGGTCTTGTGCTGACCGACAATCTGGGTGCGTTTAATTTTGGCGGCACAACGCTGTACCCGCTTTCTTTCGTGCCCGGCGCGATTCTTTATTACGTGGAC
>JAZOMF010000027.1:0-6277 GCA_045653805.1 Eubacteriales bacterium | reverse complement strand
AAGCCTTTTCAAATCGCTTACCCGCTTTTTTCTTTGGCAGTAGAGGCGCAAAGAAAAAAGCTTAGCAAAAAAGAACACGCCGCAAGAGATGTTTCGCCGCGTGCGCGCGGCGACCAACGCTCCGCGCGTTGGATGGGCGGTCGCTTTTTGAAAAAAGCGACAGAAAAACTTTCAACAAGACACCGCCGTGGCGTTCTTTTAGCCCGATAAATCAAAATTTGAAGTTCACAATACAATTCAACAAAAAAATGGGAGGAGCAAGCCCCTCCCCCACGAAACCGTAGAAATTAAATCAACCGCATGTCTGATCGCATTTGAAAGTAGCGCAAACAGTATCCGCACTCTTCTCTGCGTGAGTAGGGCCTACGTGGATGTTTTCCGCGGTGCAGTAGCACTCGCCGTCGTGATATACGCAGTTCTTAACAGAGCAGTTGATGCCCTTGATGTGCTTTTCGCACTTTCCCTTTTCGTTCATCATAATTCTCTACCTTCTTTTTTGATTTTTTCAAATTCCCAAGCAGTCGCTCTCGCGGCAGTCGGGCTCATCTCGGCTTTCGCCGACAAACTTATTATTTCCCCAAAAATCAAATTTATTTCACTCAAAAGAGGTATTTAAATGTCAATTTTCGTTCTTTCCGACCTTCATCTGTCCACCGACTCCAAGACTAACAAGTCTATGGAGGTTTTTGGCGCGCGTTGGCAGGATTATACTGCGAAAATTGAAAAAAATTGGAACGCAGTCATTGGTGATAAAGATACCGTTATAATTCCCGGTGACATCTCCTGGGCAACCAAGCTGGAGGACTCTGAAAGCGACCTCCGATTTATCAACTCCCTAAAAGGCAGAAAGCTCATCGGCAAGGGCAACCACGATTTTTGGTGGTCAACCGCAAAAAAAATGAACGCTTTTTTTTCGCAAAAGGGCTTTTCCACTATCTCTATTCTCTACAACAACGCATATATTGTTGAGGATAGGATAATCTGCGGCACTCGCGGCTGGTTCCCGGACGAAAGTCGACAGATAACCGTGGGTGAAGTAGATCACGCCAAAATCGTCAACCGTGAAATAGTGCGTCTGCATCTCAGTCTTGATGCGGCAAAAAAACTGCAAGAGAATCACGAGAGCGAAACGGGCAAAAAGTTACCTATCATCGTTTTTCTTCATTTTCCTCCGGTGTGGGGCGACTTTATAATGCAGGAATTTGTTGATGCCTTCCACGAGTACGGCATAAATGAATGTTATTTCGGTCACATCCATTCGGCTTATAGTCAGATAGGAAAATTTGAGCATCAGGGCATAAAATTCACCCTCACGTCCTCGGATTTTCTCAATTTCCATCCCATAATTATTTAAATAAACGAAAAACTCCCTTTTTTTCGCAAAAAGCCTTGATTTTTTTGAGTTTTTGACCTTAAAAATTCAAAAAAGTATTGACAAAACGTCAAAAAAAAGGTAAAATAATATGATGTGTATGCATGGGATTAAATATCGTTTTTCCTTGCGACCAAAAATGTAAAAAATATATTTAGATAAAATCTTCGGAGGTTTTTAAACATGAAGCTTTTAAAGCAGGAAGTCGGCGAGAAGAGCACAATTAAAATTGAATTCTCCATCGACAAAGAAGTATTTGACAAGGCTGTTGACAAGGTTTACCGTAAGCAGGTAAAGAAGATCAACGTTCCCGGTTTCAGAGCAGGTAAGGCTCCCCGTGCAATCGTAGAAAAGATGTACGGTGCAGGCGTATTCTATGAGGATGCTAACAACGATCTCATCCCCGAGAACTACACCGCTGCTTGCAAGGAAGCAGGCATTGATCCCGTTGGTCAGCCTGAAATCGATATCGTTTCCATCGACGAGAACGGTCTCGTTCTCTCCGCAATCGTTCCCGTTAAGCCTGAGTGCACGCTTGAGGGTTACAAGGGCATCGAGATCGCAAAGGTAGTTGAGCCCGTTTCCGACGAAGAACTTGACAGAGAGATCAAGACCATTCGCGAACGCCAGTCTCGTGAGATCGAGGTTGAGGACGACGCAGCTGCAGAAATGGGCGACGTTGCTAAGATCGACTTCGAGGGCTTCATCGACGGTGTTGCTTTCGAGGGCGGCAAGGGTGAGAACTACTCCCTCAAGCTCGGCTCCGGCTCTTTCATCCCCGGATTTGAGGAGCAGGTTGCAGGTCACAAGATCGGTGACGAGTTCGACGTAAACGTTCCCTTCCCCGCAGACTACCACGCTGAGGAGCTTGCAGGCAAGGAAGCTTGTTTCAAGTGCCGCGTAAACGCTATCACCAAGATCGAGCTCCCCGCACTTGACGATGATTTCGCTAAGGACGTTTCCGAATTCGATACTCTTGATGAATACAAGGCAGACCTTAAGGCAAAAATCCAAAAGAGACATGAGAACGCAGCTGAGGCTGAGTTCGAGGAGAAGCTCATCGACGCTCTTATCGAGAAGCTCGTAGCAGAGATTCCCGAGGCTATGTTTGAGGCAGAGACCGAGAACTTCGTAAGAGATTACGACAACAGACTCCGCCAGAGCGGACTTGACCTCAAGACCTACTTCCAGTACACCGGTCTTGACCTCGACAAGCTCCGTGAGCAGATGAGACCCCAGGCTGAAAAGCAGGTAAAGGCTCGTCTTGCACTTGAGACCGTTGCTAAGGCAGAGGCTATTGAGGTTACCGAGGAAGAGCTTAACGCAGAGTACGAGCTCATCGCTACCACCTACGGCATCGACAAGGAGCAGGTTGCAAGCATGGTTGATGCATCCATGGTAAAGGCAGACGTTAGCGTAAGAAAGGCTATGCAGGTAGTTAAGGACAACGTTAAGGCTGCAAAGAAGGCAAGCAAGCCCCGCAAGAAGAAGGTAGTTGTTGAAGAAGCAACTCCCGAGGCAGCTGAGGAAGCTAAAACTGAAGAATAATTCTACTTAAAAGCATGCGCCGTGGACAATAATATGTTACACGGCGCATTTTGACCCCCTTTGGGGTCTTTCAAAGTGTGTGTTTATATGTTCATTTTTCCCCGTTTGGTTTGAAAAGTGGGGGCAACTTACAACAATACTAAGCTTTAAAATTCAACGAAGCTTTCCCTTCGGGAAAGGTCGCTTGCGCGACCGTAGGGGACGACGTCCTCGGCGTCCCGTTAATGCAAGAAAAATTAGTTAAAAATACATAATATTTCGAAACGAGGTAATAAATATGGACAACTCTATTATTCGAAACGCGCTTGTTCCTATGGTCGTTGAGCAGACCGGCAGAGGCGAGCGCTCCTACGACATTTTCTCCCGTTTGCTCAATGACAGAATAATCTTCCTCTCCGACGAGGTAAACGATGCTACCGCTTCTCTCGTAGTTGCGCAAATGCTCTTCCTCGAGGCGCAGGATCCCACCAAGGATATTTCCTTCTACATCAACTCCCCCGGCGGCAGCGTTACCGCAGGTATGGCGATCTACGATACAATGCAGTATATTAAGTGCGACGTTTCCACTATCTGCATCGGTATGGCGGCAAGCATGGGCGCATTCCTGCTCTCCGCAGGTACAAAGGGCAAGAGAATTGCTCTCCCCCATAGCGAAATTATGATCCACCAGCCCTTGGGCGGCGCACAGGGTCAGGCAAGCGACATCAAGATCCGCGCAGAGCTTATTCTCCGCACTCGCGATATGCTCAACAAGATCCTCTCCGAAAACACCGGAAAGCCCATTGAGCAGATCGAAAAGGACACCGACAGAGATAATTTTATGACAGCTGAACAGGCTCTTGAATACGGTCTTATCGACCGCATCATCACCAAGCACGAATAATCGAAAGGCTTATACGACATGGCATCTAACAACAAAACTCCCCAGGAAAAGTCGGTTCGCTTCTGCTCGTTTTGCGGCAGAAACGAAAACCAGGTCAATTTTCTGATCCCCTCCCCCTCGGGCGTATATATCTGTGATTTCTGCGTTGAGGCTTGCGCCGATATGATCTATGAAACCACACAGGCAGAGTGCGAGGTCGATTCCCTCTCTCTTGCCACCCTCCCCAAGCCCCGTGAGATCAAGGCATCTCTCGACGAGCACGTTATCGGTCAGGATGCGGCAAAGGTTGCCCTCTCGGTGGCGGTCTACAACCACTACAAGAGAATCCTCTCCAAGGAGCAGACAGGTCGCTCCCGCCGCTCCAAGAAAGCGCAGGCTGAAAATGACGGCGTTGAGATCCAGAAGAGCAACGTGCTCCTTCTCGGCCCTACCGGCGTAGGTAAGACATATCTTGCGCAGACCCTTGCAAAGACCCTCAAGGTTCCCTTTGCCATCGCCGACGCTACCACCCTCACTGAGGCAGGATACGTGGGCGAGGACGTCGAAAACATACTTCTCCGTCTTATTCAAGCGGCGGACTTCGACGTTGAGCTTGCAGAGCGCGGAATCATCTACATCGACGAGGTGGATAAGATCTCCCGAAAGAGCGAGAACCGCTCCATCACCCGTGACGTATCGGGCGAGGGCGTTCAGCAGGCGCTCCTCAAGATTCTTGAGGGCACTGTGGCAAACGTTCCCCCTCAGGGCGGCAGAAAGCACCCCAATCAGGAATTTATCAAGATAAATACCGAGAACATCCTCTTTATCTGCGGCGGCGCATTTGACGGACTTGACAAGGTCATCGAGCAGAGAAAGGGCAAGCGACTTATCGGTTTCTCGGGCGAGAGCGAAAAGAACACCGAAAGCGCTAAAAACGGCATGTTTGGTGACGTTACCGCCCACGATATAGTAAAATTCGGTCTTATTCCCGAGCTTGTGGGCCGTCTGCCGGTTATCGTGTCCCTCACCGAGCTTGACAACGAGGCTCTTATCCGCATCCTCTCCGAGCCTAAAAACGCCATCATCAAGCAGTACAAAAAGCTCTTCCTGATCGACGGCGTTAAGCTCTCATTTGAGCCCGAGGCGCTCCAGAGCATCGCAGAGCTTGCTATCGACCGCAAGACCGGTGCCCGTGGACTTCGCTCGATAATTGAGGGCGTTATGACCGACATAATGTATGATATTCCCTCCCGTGATGACGTGGAGGAGGTAGTTATCACCAAGGCGTGTGTTTGCGACAAGGCGGAGCCTTATCTTATAAAAAAGACGGCGGCTCTCCCCTCGTCAACCGCCCCCGCCCTTGACGAGGCGAAATAATAAATAGAAATCATTCTCAAAATTGAGAACGACAAAAAACAACCGTGGAAACCACGGTTGTTTTTTTGTGCGAATAAAATTTTAAATAAAGTATGTATTATTCAGCGGCAGGCTCAACGGGAGCATCGGTTGCCACTTCATCGGTTGCTACATCTTCTGCAACGGCCTCGATCACGCCATCGGCTTCTGCACTCTCTTCAACCTTGACCTTCTTCTTATAAGGAATAACCGCAAAGATAGCGAAGAAGCTTGCAACACAAACCAAGAGCTGGGTAAAACATCCCGAAACAGAAGAAATAAAGGAAGTTACTACATTATAAAGATGAGTAGCCTCCAAGTAACCGGAAAATATCAAATTAGAGTATTCCATATTATTAATCAAAGACAAAAGCACGGTTCCAACTCTTAAAACTAATCCCACACCCAAAACTACGGAAATGATCGCCATAGGAATGGGACGAAGCTTTCTAAACAGTGTAGCCGCCAAAATGAAGAAAATTGCGGCAACTACGGCAGCAAATGACATGCTGATGACATAGGACGGAATTCCGCCTAAATAACTATATACAATTGCCGCATTTATGCCTAACCTTGATGTCACAATATGGCCTACCAAATTAATCACCGTAGAAATAGGGGAAGAAAACGCCATACCGGCAAGAAGTCCCATAGGGATAAAGAGCAAAGAACCTCTTCTGTTGACGAGCAGGAGAACTGCCGCCGAAGCCAAGATCAATGCATAGATCATGGGTGTTATTATACGGAAAGCAAGAGAAATGATGCTGAACAAACCGACAAGGGAAACGGAACCGCCGGTTCTTAAATCGAACAGAACAGAGAATAACAGATCAAGGACAAGATCAGCACCGCCTGCTAAAAGACTCCAAACAGCCGCAAGACCCAGCAAAGAAGCGGCGATGATGGCGCAAACAAGCGTAATGATCGCCAGAACGCCATTTGTTTTAGTTTTTACTTTTGTTGACATTATTTTTCCTCCGAAAAAAATATTTTTTGTTTATAAGTTTATAAAGTTTATAAATTGATGTTTATCGGGGAGAGGGGCGACACCATACGCCGTAGGGGAGGGGCTTGCTCCTCCCGTTAACGAACATTTAAAT
>JAZOMF010000026.1:0-4638 GCA_045653805.1 Eubacteriales bacterium | reverse complement strand
TGTTGCTTCGGATAGGGTTTACAGCAAACCTATGTTACCATAGGAGTGGGTGAGCTCTTACCTCGCCTTTCCACCATCACCTGAGTTGCTTTGGAAGGCGTAGAACAATGCTCGCGGAACTAATTGTAAACAAAGTTTTCTCTAAACTTAAAGTTTTTCCTTTAAGGAAGGAATTCTCGCAAGCGCGAATTCCAATTTTTTATGCGAGCATTTAGCCGCGCTTTTCCGCTCTGCCGTACCTAGTACGGCGACGAACGAAAAATCACGTCTTCTACATCCTCCAAAGCAACTCAGGCAGTCTATTTCTGTTGCACTTTCCCGACGATTACTCGTGGCTGACGTTATCAGTTATCCTGCCCTGTGAAGCCCGGACTTTCCTCACGCGAAGACCTTTCGGCATGATCGCGCGCGACCGTTCGGCGGAGCTATTCATATTATTATATCATTAAAAAATATGTTTGTCAACATTTTTGACAAAAAAGACACCGCCGCGGCGGTGTCTTTCATTTTTGTAAATTTAACGGTTTTAGGGTAGATAGATGGTGAATTTAGCGCCTTTTTTCTCCTCGCTTTCAACCTCGATATTGCCTCCCGCCAGAGTTACGATTCGCTGGACAATATTAAGTCCGATACCGTTGCCCGATGTGGCGTGGGAGGAGTCTCCCTGATAGAATTTTTCGAAAATTCTCGCCTTGACCTCTTCGCTCATGCCGTTTCCACTGTCTTCGATTTCAAAGACCGTAGTGCCTTCCACAAGCTTTAGCGAGCAACGTATCTTGCCGGCCTTGGGGGTGAATTTAATGGCGTTTGAAATAAGATTTATCCAAACGTGGGAAAGCATTTCCTCGTTAAATTCGTACTCGATCTCATCGAGGTCGATGTCAAGCTCAATGTCCTTTTCGCTCCAAAATTTTTCAAGCAAAAGTATGCACTTTCGTATCTGTTCGTCAAGATAAAATTGGGTCTTTTCGGATACAATGGTCTGGTTTTCAAGCTTGGAGAGAAGCAGAACGTTTTGCGACATTACCGAAAGTCGCTCCGACTCGGAGACTATAATGTCTATGTATTCTTTTCTTTGTGCCTCGGTAAGATTTCCGCTTTGAAGCTGACGGGCAAATCCTCGGATAGAAACGATGGGAGTTTTGAATTCGTGGGAGAAATTATTTATAAAATCGTTTCGGAACATTTCTATTCCTTCAAGATTTTGCGCCATCTGATTAAAGCTTCGCTCAAGGTCGCCGATCTCGGTAATAGCCTCGGTCTCATTCTTCTCGGGTACGCGCTTTTTGAAGTTGCCCTTGGCGATATCTCTCATGGCTTGGCTTATTCGCGTGATTCGTCCAACCCAAATTTTCATGGTAGCAAAAGAAATACCGGTACCAATAGCGATGCAGGAAACACAGATCGCGGTAATCAGCAATATTCTGTTATTGATCAGGTAGTCGAACCAATCGAATTGGCTTAATCCGTAGAAAAGCGCCGCCGTAAGTGCGCCCGCCGTTGCGAACATTACGCAAACGGTGAAGGTAAAGCGCATTCTCAGGGTGTTGACCTTGTTGATTCGTTTACCCGAAAGCGATAGTATAACTCTTCTAACTTTTTTGTTTCGTATCCTTTTTAACTTTTTTGCGGCGCTTGACTTTCTTTTTTTACTCATTTCAAGTGTACCGCCTTGTATCCCAGACCGCGCACGGTTACGATCTCAAAATCGGGATTATTTCTGTATTTTTCGCGGAGACGACTGACGTGAACGTCAACGGTTCGCTCGTCGCTCTCGCTGTCCATATCCCAAATCTCGTCCATAAGCTGACGGCGGGTGAATATCTTGCCTGGGTAAGAAAGAAGCTTAAAAAGGAGCAAAAATTCCTTTTGGGGATGCTCGTTTGTAGTGTCTCCGCAAACGACGGTAAAGGAGTCGTAGTGAAGAGAAGTGCTGCCAACTGTCAGCTTCTTCTCACTGGCGATCTTTGCACGACGCAAAAGCGCACCCACTCGGAGAACCATCTCCTCCTCGTCCACGGGTTTGGTCATATAGTCGTCGGTGCCGATAATAAAGCCCTTGCGCTTGTCTACGGGCGAGGTCTTTGCGGTGACCATCAAAATCGGCGTGTTGCTACCCGACTGACGAATAGTTTCGGTAAATTCAAAGCCGTCCATTCGGGGCATCATAATATCAAGAATAATAAGGTCTATATGCTTTTTGTCAAGCTGCTCGAGGGCATCGATGCCGTCTACCGCTTGGGTTACGTTATAGCCATACTGCTCAAGAACAGCGCTCATCAGCTTTCTCTGGTTGGCGTCATCCTCGACTATCATAATGTTGAACATATTGCCTCCAATACGATAAATTTTAATTTACGATACCATTTTAACACGGAATTGTTAACTAAACATAAATAGATAGGGCGAAAAAACGGCAAAAACATATAAATCTGCGCATAAAATTAAAAGCCTTGCATTTTGCAAGACTTTTGAAGTTTATCTTTTAGCTATATTAGCCATTGGTAGTTTGCTCTGCTGCTTCGAGTAACATATCAATGAAGAAAAACACTTTTTTAATTTCGGATTTTCCAAGATGATCAAACAAAGTGCGGTATCTGTGGTATTTGGTTGTTACTGTGACTACGGAGTTTTGTGCATCAGTGCTTTCAATTTTAACATAGAAATCTCTGCCGTATTTAATTAAAGTGGTTTTTCTAGTATATCTAAATTCAATAGTATTGGATGTTTTTGCTTCTTCTTTGAACTCGACCTCTAAAAATTCACAAATCTTGGGATTTCTTAAAATTGAGCAAAGAGTATCAGAAGGAACCGCATAATTTTTGCTTTGTTTTTTCTTAAGTGCCATTTTTTCTTCCTCACAATTAGATAATTTTGAAGGTGCAACAACTTTTGAATTTTACTGTGTTCCACCGGGGGCAATTGTCATATCTTTATTATATATCAAACTTTTCTATTTGTCAAGTAAAAAAGCGGCTGAGGAAAATCCTCAGCCGCAATATCTTGCGATATGTGCCAGTGCGAATTCTCAGAGCCTGCTTCAGAACAAACTCATATATTCTCTCAGCTACAATCGGGTGTGTTAGTTAAATGTCTGCCTTTGCGCACAATCTCATGAATTTCTCAGCTAAGATTTTGTTATCCAAACCTATGCTTGGGTATTTGGTACGCTTTTGTAAGCTTTGGTATCCATGGAAACATCATCCTTGTTCTGCATCAACTTCTGCATCCACATCTGTCGATTTATGTCGGGATACCTCAGATATCACGCAAAAAATGTCGGTATATCCTTGATACAACGCAAAACCATCGCAGAATTAAGCATGAATTTTGATGGAATCGATGAAAAATGGTACCAAATCACAGCTTTGATAGCATATCCAAATGCATCAGCTTTATGACGACTATCACAAAGGCAGAGATTGAATAATTTTAGAATGGAGGCATGAAAAAAGCAGCCTCACCAAAAAATGATGAGGCTGCGAAAATTTGTCCTTTAGGGACTATTCAGTTTTGTACTGGAATACGATATTTTTGTTTTTATTAGCCCTTGATAGCTGCCTGAGCTGCTGCAAGACGTGCGATCGGTACTCTGAAGGGAGAGCAGGATACGTAGTCAAGGCCGATCTGGTGGCAGAACTCAACGCTTGTGGGGTCACCACCGTGCTCGCCACAGATACCTACGTGGAGGTTCTTGTTAGCGGGACGACCGAGCTGGATAGCCATGTTCATGAGCTTACCAACACCGGTGGTGTCGAGCTTAGCGAAGGGATCGTTCTCGAAGATCTTTGCGTCGTAGTAAGCGTCAAGGAACTTACCGGCGTCGTCACGAGAGAAGCCGTAGGTCATCTGAGTGAGGTCGTTAGTACCGAAGCAGAAGAAGTCTGCGTTCTGAGCGATCTCATCAGCGGTAAGGCATGCTCTGGGAATCTCGATCATGGTACCAACCTCGTACTTGAGCTCTACGCCAGCTGCAGCGATCTCTGCGTTAGCGGTAGCAACGACAACGGACTTAACGTACTTAAGCTCCTTAACGTCGCCTACGAGAGGAATCATGATTTCGGGAACAACGTTCCAGTCAGCGTGAGCCTTCTGGGTGTTGATAGCCGCGCGGATAACTGCCTTGGTCTGCATTGCTGCGATCTCAGGGTAGGTAACTGCAAGACGGCATCCACGGTGACCCATCATGGGGTTGAACTCATGGAGAGAAGCGATGATAGCCTTGATATCCTCAACACTCTTGTTCTGAGCCTTTGCAAGGAGAGCGATGTCTTCCTCGGTGGTAGGAACGAACTCATGGAGAGGGGGATCAAGGAATCTGATACATACGGGAGTGCCCTCGAGAGCCTCGTAGAGCTTCTCGAAGTCGGACTGCTGGTAGGGAAGGATCTTATCAAGAGCAACTTCGCGCTCAGCAGCGGTGTCAGCACAGATCATCTCTCTGAATGCTGCAATTCTGTCAGCCTCAAAGAACATGTGCTCGGTACGGCAAAGACCGATACCCTCAGCGCCGAGCTCGCGAGCCTTCTTAGCATCAGCAGGAGTATCAGCGTTGGTTCTTACCTTGAGAGTTCTGAACTTGTCAGCCCAACCCATGATAGTACCGAAGTTGCCGGAAATTTCAGCGTCAACGGTAGG
>JAZOMF010000025.1:0-3981 GCA_045653805.1 Eubacteriales bacterium | reverse complement strand
TGTCCCCCAACCCCGTTTGTTTGTTAGTGAGGTTTTACTTGCAACACGATAGACCAAGAGTTTCGCTTGAAATCCTCACGGTGTGCTATTGCTCTACGGCTTCTTCTTCAATCTTTTCTTGTGGAAGCTTTTTGCCAAGCTTTTTCTCGAAAAAGCGGAAACCGCTTCCCCGCGCCTCCCCGATAAATCAAAATTTGAAAAATTGTGCAAATTTTTGATATAATTCACAATTAATTAAATAATGTATGATATTATTAATGTGAGGTAATATTTGTTTTACAGGCAGAGTATTATCTTATTAATAAAAACATTTTACACCTTGGAGAAATTTATGAAAAAGGGAAATTTTCAACAGAAATTATATGAATTTATGTACGGCAGATATGGCAACGATGAACTCAATTTGTTTTTGAGTATTTTATCATTCGTGCTTATTGCCGCTAATCTTATAGCATCCTTTGCCATTACAGACGGAACGGCAAGAACCGTCGTCAGTGCCTGCCTTTTGGTGGGATTTGTTGGATTATTTGCCCTCACCACGTTCCGCACCATGTCCAAGAAGATATACAAGCGCCGCCGCGAGAACGGACTCTTTCTCAACGCCGTGGGCAAGCTGAAAAGGATCGTTACCTTTAACACTTCGGCGGGAAGTAAGGGCAAGAACAAGGACGACGAAGTCTACATCTTCCGTGACTGCACCAAATGCTCCTGCACCCTCCGTCTCCCTCGCAAAAAGGGTAGAAATAAGGTCAAGTGCCCCAAGTGCGCGCACAAATTTTATGTAATTTCCAAAAAATAAGTTAAAAGACAGGTTGATATACCAAAATCAATTGAAAGACGAGGCAAAAAATGATAAATAGTTCGAGAAAAACCAAGATAGTATGCACAATGGGCCCCGCAAGCCTTAAAGAGGACGTGCTTGAAAAGATGTTCCGCGCAGGTATGAACGTGGCACGCTTCAATTTCTCCCACGGCACTCACGAGTATCACAAGGAGGGTATGGAGCTTGTCCGCCGCGTCCGCGACCGACTTAAGCTGCCTGGGGCGATCTTGCTTGACACCAAGGGACCCGAGATCCGCACGGGCGTGCTTGAATGTGGCAAAATTTCCCTTGAAAAGGGTCAGAAGTTCACGCTGACCACCGCACAAGGCGTTGGCAGTGCCGAGGCGGTATCTATCACCTACGAAAAGCTCCCCCGAGAGCTAAAGGTGGGCGATAGAGTGCTTATTGATGACGGTCGCATTGATTTGCGCGTTGAGGAGCTTACCGATACCGATATTATCTGCCGAGTTGTGACCGGTGGCGAGCTTTCCAGCCGAAAGGGAATCAACATTCCCAACGCTCACCTCAGCATGCCCTATATCAGCGAGCAGGATGAGCTTGATCTGCGCTTTGGCATCGAGATGAACGTTGATTTCGTTGCTGCAAGCTTTGTTCGCAGTAAAAATGACGTTATCGAGCTTCGCAAGATGCTCAACTACTACGGCGGTCACAAAATTAAGATCATTGCAAAGATAGAAAACGTCGAGGGTGTTGAGAATTTCGACGAGATCCTTGCAAATTGCGACGGAATTATGGTTGCAAGAGGAGATATGGGCGTTGAGATCGAGTTTGAAAGATTGCCCGGAATACAAAAAAAGTTTATTCGCAAGTGCTATCAGGCGGGCAAGATGGTTATTACCGCAACCCAGATGCTTGAAACTATGATACATTCCAAGACCCCCACCAGAGCCGAGATCACCGACGTTGCAAACGCAGTATTCGACGGCACCAGCGCGGTAATGCTCTCGGGAGAAACCGCTATGGGTGACCATCCTGCTCACGTGGTTGAGGTTATGGCAAAGATAGTTACACAGGCAGAGTCTGATGCCATCGAGATGCACGCTTATGAGGGTGTGGGATACGATGCCGACATTTTCGATATGACCAATGCTATCTGTGACGCAGCCTGCACCACCGCAAGAGATGTTAAGGCAAAGGCGATAATTGCGGTCACCAGCTCGGGAACAACGGCTCGCCGTGTATCCAAATTCCGTCCCAGTGAAGCTATAGTTGCCGCAACCCCCGATATTAAGACCTACCACCAGCTCGCGCTTTCGTGGGGAGTTTATCCCGTTCTCGCTCTTGTTCAGGACGACACAGACAAGCTCTTCCTCCACGCTATTGATTGCGCAAGACGACTTGATATTGTGTCCAAGGGAGATAAGGTGGTAATTACCGCAGGCGTGCCCCTCAGACAGTCGGGAACTACCAATCTCTTGAAGGTTCAGGTAGTGTAAGAGTATAGGAGAAAAACATGCCTAAAAAATATTCAACTAAAGATTATATAAAAAAGACCGCAAAAAAAGCGGTGAAGAAGAAGGCAAAGAAGGCGGCGCGAGGCAATCCCGCCATTGCGTTTTTGCTCTTTCTCGTAGTCGTTGCGGCTTATCTTGGCGTTTGCGTTATAGACTACAATAATATCGACGTAGGCTTTGACGTCGACCTCGGAGATGCCAACGTTTTGCAGATGATCTGGCCTAAGTCCGACATTGAGCCGATTCCCGTGCCTGTCGAGGGCGAGGCTATGTACCACTTTATCGATGTGGGGCAGGGCGATGCTATTCTAATAACCACATCCGAGGGAAATATTCTGATTGATACCAGTGAAAAGGGTGCTGAAGCGCAGTTGGACAAGTACCTTAAAGCGGCAGGAGTTGAGTCTATCAAATATTTAGTGCTCACCCATCCCGATGCCGACCACATAGGAAATGCTACTTACATTCTTGAAAATTATTCCGTAAAAAACGTGGTAATGAGCAAGTATGCCAATGCTACCACATCCACCTTTGAGAAGGTGATCGATACTATTGAGGCGCGTCAAATTGGAGTACTTTTCCTTGATGTGGGAGATTCCTTTGAGCTTGGCGGTGTTCAGAACTATGTTATCGCTCCTATGAAGGACTACGATGACAACAATGAAAATAGCCTTGTTATCCGATCAAGCTTTGGCGAAACTGTGGTAATGCTAACAGGTGACGCCGAGCACAAGTCCGAAGCTGATATAGTCGAAAGATGGAACGCTGCTACCTTGAAAGCAGATATACTTAAGGTTGGTCACCACGGTTCAAACTCATCAACCACCGAGGAGTTTCTCGATGCGGTGTCGCCTAAATACGCAATTATTTCCTGCGGAAGCGGAAATAAATACGGTCACCCCCACGATGAGACTATGGAATTGCTTGCCGAAAAGGGAACCACGGTATATAGAACCGACCTTCAAGGCTCTATAATCTTCAAGACCAACGGAAAGACCTTGACTTTGGTGGATACCGTCAAGGCGGAGTCCGGTAAATAAGGGGAGGTAAAATATGTCGATAATACTTATTGGAATGCCGTCTTGTGGCAAAAGCACCCTCGGGGTGTTGCTTGCCAAGAGGCTGGGTTATCATTTTATAGACTCCGACCTGCTGATTCAGGAAAAGACGGGCAAGCTTTTGCACGAGATCATTTCTAAAGATGGAAACGAGGGCTTTATAAGGCTTGAAAATGAGATAAATCAGCAGATAACCGACGAAGATGCCGTTATTGCCACGGGTGGCAGTGTGGTCTACGGTGAGGAGGCTATGGCGCACCTGAAAACCCTCGGCAAGGTGGTCTATTTGAAGATACCCTACGACGAGATGTGCCGCCGCTTGGGAGATTTTTCCCACCGCGGTGTAGTAATGCGACACGGCAATACTCTTGAAGAGATGTATGCCGAGCGCCAGCCTCTCTATGAAAAATATGCAGATCTGACCATCGACGTATGCAACGCCCAGCTTTCCGACTCGCTTGAAAAGATCTGCGAGAGCATTAAATTTTGATTTGTCGGTGGGATAACGACACCCTAAAACCGTAGGGCGGTGCCGATTTGCTTGCAAATGAGGTGTCGCCGTTTCATTGATTTGAAAATATTCGTCACGGGACGCCGAGGACGTCGTCCCCTACGGTCTAAAACG
>JAZOMF010000024.1:0-49263 GCA_045653805.1 Eubacteriales bacterium | reverse complement strand
ATGTTGTCTCTTAATAATGTAATTATAGTATAACATATAAATACAAAAAGTCAACATTTTTTGAAAGAAAAATTGGGAGACGAACTGCACAATCAATGTCTGACTTTTTTAAAATTTTGAGTGTGACTTTTATTAAAAGCGTTCTAACTTGACAAAAATACTATTTGTGATATAGTGATGATTAATATATCTTTGGTAATATACAAAAACGAGGATTATTGTGAAAAAAAGAGAGAAAAAAGTCATTTATTTTTCTGATGAATCAAATAATGATGTAGGGGCTGATATCTTTGATTTCTGCGAGGCAAATATTGAGCCTTGGCACGTTACGACGCAAAGCAAAACACCACGGATCTTTCCTCCGTGGTGTTTTGCCGTAAAGGTTGCTTATTCGGTTGTTATAATTTTACCGCTAATTTTGCACGCCTTCGGGTGAAGCTTTTTGAATTTCTGCTACAGACATTCCGTTGTATTCTCGGTAGTCAATTTGCCCCCTGTTACCCATAAAATAACCGCAGGTTATCGCCAACGCCGCGGCTATGATTCCAAACACGATAAGGATGGATAAGGTGCGCTCGCTGATGGCGACATTATCGTATATTGAGCGTTTTTTCGCCCGCTTTTCCTCTGCTTTTTCTCTTTTCTTGCTCATATTAACCTCTTTATTTTCTGACCAGATATTTTCTCATATCCACGGCGCAGGCGATAAGAATGATCAGGCCTTTTATGACGTACTGCATATTTGCGTCGATATTAAGCGCGGTAAGTCCTACGAATATAAGTCTCAGCAACACAACACCCAAGATAACTCCGCCTACCGATCCGATTCCTCCCACGAAGGAAACTCCGCCGATAACGCTGGCGGCAATAGCATCAAGCTCGTAGTTAAGTCCGGTGGAAGCCGAGTTTGAACCGATTCTCGCCGCCTCGATAAATCCCGTGACGCCGTACATTATACCTGCAAGCATAAATACAAGCATAATTACTCTGTTTACGTTAACGCCCGACACGTTTGCGGCATCGGGGTTAGATCCTACGGCAAACATATTTTTACCAAAGGTGGTCTTGTTCCAGATAAACCAAATAACTGCAGTCAAAATCAGCGAATACCACACGAAATTGGGTATCGGAGTCTTGCCGATAGACAAGATCGAGCCATTTATAAATCCGGTATATCCCGAATCAAGTCCCGATATCGACTGACCGTTATTGTTACCGATGTTTAGGTACATCAGCAGTGCACCATAGGCAATAAGCTGAGTCGAAAGAGTTACGATAAAGGGGTGCAGGTGAAATTTTGCTGTGCAAAATCCGTTTATAAGACCGATAGCGCCGCCTATTGCCAGAGCTATCAGTAACACTACGGGCAGTGGGAGTGCCGTCAAATTCGGGAACATTTTGCCTGCGTATCCTGTGGCTTGGAGCAACGAAGCGCACACACAGGCAACAAGACCTACTATTCGACCTGCCGACAGGTCTGTTCCTGTCAAAATTATTGCCCCCGCGATACCCAGAGCAATAGGCAGATTAGCCGCCGAGAGCGAAATTATATTAACTATTGACGCCGCCGACAGAAAATGGGGGCGCAGAAACTGTATTACGATCACCGCCGCGATAAGGAAGATATAGAGCGAGTTGTTTATCAAAAGCTCTTTTATCATCGCCCGCCTTCCTCGCGCGTCGGCGCTCTTGAAGTTTTTCAGTAAAGTCATTTTGATACCTTCCGTTTTTTAGAATGTGTATGTGAAAAAATTACACATACTTTGCCGCCAGTGTCATTATCTCCTCTTGCGAGGTGGATTTGGCATCTACTTCGCCCGCAATTCTGCCTCCTGACATAACGTATATGCGGTCACAGATGCCCAGCAGCTCGGGGAGCTCGCTGGATACGACGATAACCGATTTTCCTTTTGTGGCAAGTGAATTTATGAGTTGATATATTTCAAATTTCGCGCCTACGTCAATTCCTCTTGTGGGTTCATCCAGCATGAGGACCTCGGGCTCGGTCAAAAGCCAGGGACCGAATATATCCTTTTGCTGGTTTCCGCCCCTCAAAAGGCGTATCTGCGTTTCTTGCGATGCGGTCTTTATCCTCATGGACTCGATAGACCATGAGGTGTCCTTGCGCCGTGACCGATCTGAGAGCACGCCAAACTTTAAGTGCCTATAAAGGCTGGAAATAGTTGTGTTTTCCTTGATATCAAGGTTGCCGAAAATTCCGGTGGCTCGCCTCTCCTCGGTAAGGAGAGCGAAGCCGTTTTTGATTGCCTCGCGGGGATTGCGGTTTTTTATCTCATTCTCGGAAAGATATATCCTGCCGCGTAGTCGCTCCGATAGCCCGAAGAGGTTTTCAATGACCTCGGTGCGCCCCGATCCCGCGAGTCCTGCAAGTCCTACCACCTCGCCCTCACGGAGACAAAAGCTTACGTCCTCCACATGATTGTGCTTTGAAGATAAGTCCTCCACCCGAAGCAAAACGTTGCCCGGGGTGTTGGTCTTTTCGGGGAACATGTTGGTCAGCTCCCTGCCTACCATCAAATTTATTATTTTCTCAACAGTCATGTTTTCCGCAGCCTCTGTGACGATGTGCTTACCGTCGCGCATGACGGTGATGTTATCGGATATTTTCAGTATTTCGTCCATTTTGTGCGATATATAAATGATGCCGCATCCGCGAGAGCGGAGGGTGTCGATTATACGGAAAAGCTGACTTACCTCTCTATCGGTCAGCGAGCTTGTGGGCTCGTCCAATACGATGATCTTGGCGTCGTAAGACACCGCCTTTGCTATCTCCACCATCTGCCGTTCTGCTACCGACATTGTGCTCATTATCTTGCGAGGGTCGGAAGAGATGCCGAGAGAATCAAAGATGCTTTTAGTGCGCCTGTACATCTCGCGTTCACTGGTTATAAAACCAAGCCTTGTGGGATATCTACCCAGCCAGATATTGTCCATAACGCTTCTCTTGGTGGCTTGGTTAAGCTCCTGATGGACCATGGCAACTCCGTTTTCCAGGGCATCCTTGGGGTTTTTGAAGGCTACCCTCTGCCCTTCAAGAAATATCTCTCCTTCAAAACCCGAATTGATGCCGAAAAGACACTTCATAAGGGTGCTTTTGCCTGCTCCGTTTTCTCCCATGAGCGCATGCACAGTGCCGCGGCGAACCGCGAGAGAAACGCCGTCAAGGGCCTTGACACCAGGAAAGCTTTTGGAAATATTCTTCATTTCCAAAAGAATATCAGAACCTTTTTTCATAACCTTGCCGCCCTTTCGGTTTATTTATCCGAGATATTTCGAATAGGGTATTCTTACCTTGAAAACGTCCTTGTCTACGTTATAATCTTCAAGTCCGTCACTCATTTTTTTGCCCTCTGTAAGAGTGTTGGATGCAATCTTGGTGACTGCCGCGGCAAGACCCGCCGAATCCTGCTTGATAGTTCCCGACATCTTGCCTTTGGAGATAAGGTCTACCGCCGCCGCGGTGGCATCAACTCCAAAAACGGGGATCTGACGGCTCTCGGAGTCGCCTGTGTTATATCCTGCCGAGTTCAAGGCGGAGATAGCACCCTCTGCCATTCCGTCATTGTTGCAGATAACCAGCTCTATCATATTGCCCTTGTTTTCGTTATAAGAGGTCAGTGCGGTGGTCATATATTCGTTAGCCGCCGCCGCAGACCACTGACCGTTTCGGTCAACAAGATATTTGTTGGGGTTGCCCGCGTCATAGAATGAAAGCTCACTCTTCCCTGCTGCTTTGAGGATCTTATTTGCCTCCTCAACACTATATTGTGTTCGGTAAATTGCCTCGTTGTTGCCTTCCTCGCCCTTGAAAAGAACGTAAGAGATCTTGCCGTCGCCGTTGATGTCCATAGAAGCGAAGTTTTCCTTAACGTATTCGCCTATCATCTGACCCTGCAGGATACCTGCCTCTTTGGCATCTGTTCCCACGAAAGCACACTTGTCATAGCTCTTAACTACCGCGTCCGACACCTCGCGATTGAAAAATATAACGGGAATGCCCGCATTTTTTGCAAGAGAAACGATACTTTTTGCCGCATCGTCGGAGCCTGTGTTTACAATATTAACTATAATAGCCTTGGCACCTGCTGTGATAGCGGTCTGTATCTGCTCGGTCTGAGTGGTTTGGTTTCCTGCGCCGTCATAGTCCTGATAGCTGATGCCTGCCTCGGAAAGCATCTTGTCCATAGACTGTCTTACGTTTGAAATAAAGGGGTCGCTATAAGTGTAGTAGAAAACATGAACGTCTGCTTGACCTCCACCTATAGAACAGGATGCTGCAAATATCGGCAAGCTCATAAGAGTGCATATGATCAAAATATAGGAAATGATCCTTTTCATAATTTTTTCTCCCATCCTTTGCGCCTTTTTGCGCAAATTTTTGAATTTACTACTATTATAGGGCAGGACGAGCATATTAATTAGTGAGAAATTTTTACACAAGATAAAAACCTTTAATTTGTTGACAAGAATATGCAAAAATGTTATAATTACAATATACAGACGAGTAGTTTGATGATAACTTGGAGAAAAATAATGAAATTTAAAAAAACAATTGCCGTATTGGCGGCGCTTTGTATCTCTGTTGGCGTTTCGGGAGTGCTTATCCCAAGCACGGATGCGCTTGATGAGAGCTATGAGGTGTCAGCGACATATAAGGCAAGTGAATATTACGAAAACCTGAAGGATCTGCAGCTTGGTGGAGACCAGGTTGCCAACGTTATTGCGGTGGCTCTTTCACAACTTGGCTACCACGAGGGCGACAGTGAGAGCGACTTTGGTGGAATGAACGCGGACGGAACAGGGGATTTTGTTGAATACAATATGATTATCGGCAAGCTGTATGACAAGGAAACAGACGATTATAGCTATGGTTTTTCTTGGTGTGCAAGCTTTGCTACATGGTGCCTTCGTCAAGCGGGAGTCAGCGAGGAGCAAAGTGTACAGGTAGTCGAATTTAATGAGGATTACACAACCACATATCGTAGTTGTTTCCAATGGAAGAAGGCTTTTGAGGCGGCGGAGCTGTTCCAAGAAAAAGGAGAATACACCCCCAAAGCAGGAGACATTATTTTCTTTAAGGATGTTGACGATCCTACTCTAAAGATCAGCGCATCTCACGTGGGCATAGTTCTTTTTGCGGATGAAACTACCGTCTACACGGTTGAGGGTAATACAAATTCGACTTTTGAGTCAGGCTCTGTCAGCGATTGCGTGGCGGTAAAGGAATATTCTCTTGACAGCAAATACATAGTCGGATACGGCACACCAAAATACGAGAGTGATGGAGCAAAGCAGCTTGTGGGATGGAGGGTTGAATCAAGCATATCCCGACCCGCCTCCCTGGAGGAGCTTTATAGTGAAATTAGAGTGGGAAAGCAGGTCGTTCCGGTTTGGGATGATGACCCTCAAGCAATTATCACTAACGTGCTGAAGATTTCGGCGGTAATCTTGATAGTCGCAGTATTTGCTGCGGTAGTTACCTTAATGCTTGTGACTATATTCAAGAAGAAACCCGAAAGCGCCCCTAAAAATAAGCGAGTCCGCGAAAGTCGAAAAAGCAGGAATAAATACCATAAGTAAACAAAAAGAAAAGCACCCATCGGGTGCTTTTCTTTTTGTGATGTGTGAAGCTTAAATTTTGCCTTCCGGCAAAATTTAAGCGTACAACAGTTAATTCACATATTAAATATGAGTTGCTTTCACGCTATTTCCTTTCGGTATTACTTGCAGACCGCAAGCGTAAACGTCTTTGTTTTATTAGCTTTGAGTGCGCCGCGAAGTCTTATTCTGTAAAACTTCTCGACTCCCCAATGCTCGGGCAATACCTGTGTCTCCTCCCAAGTGCAATCGGGAACATCATACGACAAGTCCAGTGAGGGGTCGAATTCTACCACCTTGCCGCAAACTATCATCTTGCCTGCTTCCACAAGCTTGGGTTCTGCAACGGCGAGAAGATTGAAAATGATCTCACCGTCGATTTTCGACGTAACGGTATCTCTTACTATCGCCTTCCCACTCTCGATAACTGCCTCGCGACGGTAATTTTCAATTTGGGCGGTGAGAGGATAAACGTCGGTCATATCAATGGAAAGCCTGCCGCTTGCTTCGTCATAGATCGCATCCTTGGAGGCATAAACCTTGCCCTTGTCCTGAGGAACGCCGTTGATAGTGGGAATATTGTGATATTCTCCGTTCATTGACCAGATGGTGTATCTATCCTTGTCGAATGTTCTTCTTGTGTAAGTGCCCACGCCTGCGTCGATAAACACGGGCGCGCCGTCACAAAATACCGAGAAGTCACCGGTGTCAATGTGATTGTGGCTGAGCATATTGTTGCCGCCCTTCAAGGAAAGATATAATCCCTCCTCGGGTGTCTCGCTCTCACGGCTGATTGCAAAATGTAAGCTGGGGAAATAGGATTTGAGCGCCGCCTTGAAATCTCTCTTATTAAGAGACGGCATACAAAGCTCGCGGTACCAGCGGTACATAATGTGATCGTGGGCAGATGCTACGCCAAGCTCTCTGGTATTTTCGTACTTGAAATCCCAGAAATTCATCATCAATTCGCTATTACACATCTTTCCCCAATCGTAGCCCCAAAGGAAGTTGATGCTCATTTTGGATCGAGCGTCGGAGTAGTTGTTAAATCTTCCGTTTGCGATATACATTCTGGGGAAATATTCTGCCATACTCTTAAGAAGCGCATCCTCAAAGCCGTTTATCTTACCAGCGGTCATATCGTAAAGGACGAGACAAGCGGCATACAGCGCACCGCCTGCGCCCTCCCAATATCCGGGACCCTCGTCACACGCACCGTCGGGAGAGTAGATGTCAGTAAACTTATCAAGTGCCTCAAGGGAGACCTCAACCACCTTCTCGCGGATAGCCTTATCCTTGGTGGTAAGTGCGCAGACTGTCAGAACTTGCGAAATAATGAATGGACACCAGTTGTTCATCCAGTTGTAGGGGCCGTTGCCCATCCAAGCCTGCTCTTCCTTGTGGTTGATGATGGGATTTATACATCTATCGTAAAGATTTTCAAGAATTCTATTGTTTATAACGGGAGAGATCTCATCGAATTTATCTCGGCAAATGTACCACGCCCACGCCATTACCGCGCCCGTAGTGCCTGCATAAAGGTCGCAGTAATTTCTTGCGCAGTCGTAAGAATAGGGCTGGCTGTGGGGCTTATCGTTGCGGTTGGGGTGGGTATGTGCAGGCAATACCCAAGTGCTCTCCTCCAGTATCATCCATACCATATCGAGAATCTTATCAATAAATCTTCCTTCTCCCTCGTAAGCCTCGGCAAGGGTCAGCTGCATAAGTGCCCAACGGCGAGGATTGTAGAGATTTTGATATCCCGCACGATTACCCGTTCTTCTGTAACGGATAAACTCCGTGGCGGTGAGTATGGGGAATTCCTTATCAAGCAGATCCTCTGCCGCCGCGATTGCCGCCGCGCGATGCTCAACGTTTAGCGAAAAACCCTTATCCGTGTCCGAAAAAGGCTTAAAATCTTCGTAAGGAATAACACATTCTGCTATATTATAATTTTTTTCAGCAAAAATTTTTCTTCCCATGATAAATCTCCAATCATTGGTAAAATTCGGTCGTGATTGCTCGGTTAAAAAGACCGCTCAATGCCTGCTTTGCATCCTTGCCTTCATATATGATCTCATATACCGCGCGACATATCGGCATATCCACCGCATACTCGCGAGAAAGATCCATAAGAGCCTTTGAGGTATAATATCCCTCTGCCAGCTTTTCCATCTGCTCTCCGCGTATCAGCTTTTCTCCAAACTCGCGGTTGTGTGAGAATTTTGAAAAAACAGTTGCTTCATAGTCTCCGAGATGGCAAAGTCCGTATGCCGACAGCTCGCTGCCGCCCATGGCCGAGATGAGTCTTGCCACCTCGCGGCATCCTCTCGACATCAACGCGCCCTTGAGAGTGGACAGACTGAGACCATCTAACATTCCTGCGGCTATTCCTATAACGTTTTTTGCCGCCGCGCCTATCTCGTTGCCTATCATATCTTCGCCATAATAAAAGCGGATAAGCTCGCTTGAAAAGGTATTCGCCAAAAGCATTTTTGCTTCACTATCGTTGCTATCGATAACCATGCAGTTGGGAATGCCTGCATAAAACTCCTGAACGTGACCGGGACCTATCCAAACCGCTATGCGGTTAGAGTGGTCGATTCCTGCCGATGCCACCTCAGAGAGACGGCGACCCGTGGTGATGTCTATTCCCTTCATGCAAAGTACGAAAATTTTGTTTTTTAATCCAAGAGGTCGAATTTCCTTTATAAATCCCGCAAGTCCTTGGGAATTTATAGAAATAATTATAACATCCGAATCTTTAAGACAGCCAAGGCTCGTAGTTACCTTAACTGTGTCGGGGAGAGTGAGAAGATCGTTTTTTCTCTCCTTAATAAATCGTTGTATGCTTGCAGAGCCCTCGCGCCCGTAAAGGGTCACGTCAAGTCCTCTTTTTTCGGCGAGATACCAGGTTATAAGCGAGCCCCAGCGGCCGCAACCTACAACGCTTACCTTCATTTCCATTCAAAAATTCCTCTTTCTTAAGTTTTCGTTGACAAATAGACAGAAAAATGATAAAATACTATAGATTTAAATCAATTATATAACATTAAAATTCAAATGTCAATAAATATGCCGATTTTTGCCTTATAAATTACGGAATTATTGATTAATTTAGGATAGAAATTTGTAAAAAGGATAAAATAATGATAGCTATAAGCGTAAACGATCTTACACTCCGCTTCGGAACGACCACGATACTTGAAAAGGTGTCCTTTTCTCTTGAAGAAAATGATAAATTGGGCATAATTGGTTCAAACGGAAGCGGAAAGACCTCACTTTTCAAGCTTATAACCGGAGAATACGACGCCGAGGAGGGCGAGGTGTTCATTTCCAAGGGCAAGACCGTGGGAATACTCTCTCAGTACGGCGCGTTTTCTGACGATAACGGCGGCGAGGGCAGCAGCGCCCTTGAGCACATGTTTGCCGCATTTCCTGATCTAATTGCCGCCGAAAAGCGACTTTCAGAGCTTGAAGTTCTTTTAAATGACCACTTGGATGACGAAAGACACCGCATTTACACCAACGAATATATGGCTCTAAACGAGAGATTCATCCGCGACGGTGGGCTTGAGTTTCGCGGGAGATGCCGCTCAATTCTTGGAAAATTGGGATTTGACGATGAAGCCATCGAAAAGGACGTAAGCCTGCTTTCGGGTGGTCAGAGAACGCGGCTTGCCCTTGCCGTTCAGCTCTGTCGCGAGCCCGACATCCTTATGCTGGACGAGCCTACCAACCACCTTGACATCGAGACTCTCGGCTGGCTTGAAAACTACCTCATTCAGTACAAAAAGTGCGTAATGGTGGTCTCCCACGATCGTTATTTTCTTGACCGTGTGACCAACAAGACCCTTGCCATCGAGCACCACAAAGCCAAGCTCTACAACGGAAATTACACCCGCAGCATGGAGCAGAGACGCATCGACAAGGAAATATATGCCAAGCACTACCGCGAGCAGCAAAAGGAGATTGCAAGGCAGGAGGCATACATTGCCCAGCAACGTCAATGGAACCGAGAGCGAAACATAATAGCCGCAGAGTCGCGCCAAAAGCTGCTTGGTAAAATGGAGAAGGTTGAGGCACCCGAGCCTGGGCAGAGAGCAATGCGCATGAAATTCACCTCTGCCATCGCAAGTGGCAACGAGGTGATGAAGATAACCAATCTTTCCATGGGCTTTGGTCAGAAAAAGCTTTTTGAGGGGCTTGATTTCCTTGTAAAGAAAAATGACCGACTTCTCATCATCGGCCCTAACGGTTGCGGAAAATCCACCCTTATAAAAATTTTGATGAAGACCCTCCCTCCCTTGACAGGAAAGGTGGAGAACGGATACAACGTTGAGATTGGCTACTACGACCAGGAAAACCAAAATCTTGACCCCAACAAAACGGTTATCGACGAGCTTTGGGATCATTACCCCACTCTCCCCGAGCAGAAGATAAGAAGCACCCTTGCGTGGTTTAACTTCTTCGGAGAGGATGTTTTCAAGACGGTTAAAATGCTGTCGGGTGGCGAGAGAGCGAGACTTACCCTCTCAAAACTGATCCTCTCGCACATGAACCTGCTCATCCTCGATGAGCCCACCAACCACCTTGACATCGACTCCCGCGAAGCCCTTGAATCTGCGCTTGAGGAGTTTGACGGCACAATAATTGCCGTTTCTCACGACCGTTATTTCATCGAAAAGCTTGCAAGCCGCATAATCGAGCTGAAGCCCGACGGTTATGTTGAGGGTGACATGTTCGACTATCAAATTCTCCACACGGGCGAGGCGTATACCGAATTTCGCCGATTTACTAATGAGCGCAAGGAGAGACTTGCCGCTACCTCTGCCGTCACCGAGATGGCAAAAGCTGAGCCGGGAAGTCAAAAGGAGCAGTATCTCCGCAACAAGCAAAATGCCGCCGAGGAAAGAAAAAGAACGGCGCGCATCCGCAAGCTTAACAGTGAAATGGAGAAGCTTGAGTCTGAAATCGAAGAGATAGATGCCGAAATGAACGGAAGCGCCGCTACCGACTACAAAAAGGTTGCCGAGCTTGACAATCGCAAGACCGAAGCTGAAGAAAGACTCCTTGAAATTATGGAAGAGCTTGAGGAGCTTGAATAATCAATGCTTTAAATATCAAAATCCACCCGATCGCGTTTATGCGATCGAGTGGATTTTTCTTTTAATTATTCCTCTTGGAGGATCTTGATTATAGCCTTTGCGGTGTTGAGAGTATCGTAGTCGTATCTTTCAACTGCGGCAATAACCAAAATGTCGGAATTCTTGATAGCTTCCTTCACGTCTGCCTCGTTAACGCGGCTTCTGTGAGTTAAGAAGCAATCTGAGAAGTCCTTTTCAAGATAGCCCAACTGCATAACTCTGTAAGAGTCTGCCAGCATAACGAAATTGCAATCGTAGGTTGCGTTGGAAGCGATGGTATGACGGGTATCGCTTGCTCCGTTTCCTCCCGTCCGGGATTCAACCACAACGTCGGGACGGTACTTGACATAATAGTTGATATGGTTGGGATAATCTGTTGTCGTTGCGGTCCAGCCACCCTTTCCGAGCAGGTCGCCTCTGATTTGAGTGTAATAATGATCGTCTGCTAAAGCGGCTCCACCTTTGTATTCGTAAATGGGAACGTTTTTCGCGTCCATTGTTTCAAGCCCCAGGCTTTCCAGCATTGCCTGATAGCCTACGAAGCCTCCCGCGCTATTCCAGTGAGTATCGTATTTCAAATACGTTTCAAAGTATGGCTTAGCCGCCCTCAATTTCTTGATCGGATATATGATCTTTACGTCGGAGTTTTCTTGAACATGCTTGACCAGACGGTCTACCCTCTTTTCACTGGTTACAGGCTCCCAAGTGACATATTCGGAATACACCTGATCCTTGTTTGGCCAGATGCATATCTGAAGAGTGATCCCCTTCTCCTTGCATAGCTCGTTCAAGGTTGTCATTACCGTTACATACTCTAAAAGCTCGGCATCGCTCATGAGGTTGGTTCCTTCAAAGTATGCCTGACTGTTATCGAGACGATAGAAGAGCCATTTGTATCTGCCTTCCATAACTTCCTTGCTTCTATTGATGGGGAGCTGGAAATCTCCGCTACGCTTCTTGTTTGTTATACTCGTATGGTATTGGCACTCGCACTCGGTACATTCTACGAGAGTGTATCCGTATGTAGTGTAGGAGGACTGAACGGTTTTTACAACCGAGCCTTTGGTATGGGCTTTGTACTGTGTTTTTGTCTTTTCGTGGTTACACAAGGAGCATTTTTCAACGGTTGTGTAGCTTGCTCCGCACAAAACCGCATCAAAGTTATTGCTTGTCATCTCATAGTTGTGATCGAGCTTGCTTATATACTCTCTGCTGATAAGCGCGCCGCAATCTGTGCAATGATACGTCATAATGCCTTCTTCGGTACAGGTGGGCTCTTTTTCTACCGTGCCTGCATCCTTGTTGTGAACCTTTGCGGTGTATTCGCGCTTGGCAATTTCGCCGCAGGTCTGACAACGGTAGCCCGCAATACCCCATTCGGTGCAGGTGCCTGCCTGCAGCATCTCGCTCTCGCTGCTGAGAACGTGCTCGCATTTTTCTCCGTCGCCTGTCTCGTCGCCTGTCTCCACGTATTCGGGAACGGTTTCCTCCTCGGAGCCGTCGAGAGGAGGCAGGGTCTCCTCGGTTTCTTCGCTTTCGTTGCCGAAAAGATCGTCAAAATCATCGTCGAGGTTTCCGCCGGGGCCTGAAATAGAGGGAGAGCCGATAACCGCTTCGCCTATAAGCACGTTATAAGCGTTTGCGGCGTTCTTCAGCTTCTGCGCCCAGCTGTTTTGGAGATCTGCGTATTCAAGCTCGATATAATGATCTGTCTGCTCGTTGGTGTTGAAGATCAAGGATCTGAAGGGCAGATGATCGTTATACCAAAGCTCAACCTTGGCAGGGTATGTTTCGATGGTGTCCGAAATTATGGTGAAGGCTTGGTCGACTGCTCCCGAAAGATCGTCGTTTATCCATGCGAAGCCTATGTAGGCAGCCTCTACGATCACGCTTCGGCTTGCGAAGATTCGGGTGGGCAATTCTGCCTTTACCCATTCAAAAGCCGCCTCGGGGCTTTCTAACCACGCGGAGCTTATTCCGGAATATGCAAATTCGGCTACGCCTCCGATCTCATCGATAATGACCGACGGAGAATTTGGCGCTATGTCGTATGCATTCTTAAAGACGTTTTTTATAGCTTCTGTATCGAGGGCGGGAAAGCTTGCGTAGACCTTTGCCGCCTGATGCTCGCTGGTGGGAGGATTCATTACCGACATAATATCGATTTCCTCCGCCTCGGGGTCGAAGCGTTGAATTATGGGGTTTATCGCTACGTCAAAAAGGTGGTCTGCTGCCATCACGCCAAACCAAGACACGGTGAATATGACAAGTATAGCCATAAATATAACGATCATTGGAATGGCAAATCCGCGACTGACGTGCAGTACCTTTGATTCGCCGATAACCTCCCTTTGGGGTTTGTTATTGTTCATTTAAATACCTCTTGCTCTGAAATGCAATCGTTAAGCTCATCTGCCTCGTTAGAATTGGAAGTAGATGAAGGCGTTGTAGGTTCCGCCTACCAGCTTACCGATGGAAAGGATCAATATGGCAAACTGGATAAGATAGTCGGCTGTAAGCACGGGATACTTGAGACCGGGGCGAGCGTATATCTTTTCAAATACACCCTTGAGAGTTCTCTGCACAAATCCGGAAAACAAAATTCCAAAGATGAACACCGCAATAGCTGTGATCGATAAAAGTCCGAATATTTCTTGATTGAAATGTCCGAAATTAAAGAGCTGACCTACGTAGTCGTTTGCTTGGAAGATATTGTCCGAGCGGAAATATATCCAGCCCAGCATAACTGCCGACATGGTGTAGATCCAAGCGAACACCTTGAGCGCAGGCTTTTTGAGAAGCTTGCCGAGGAAGAGTCGCTCGATTATCTGGAGAATTGCGTAGAACAATCCCCACGCCACAAAGGTGAAGTTTGCGCCGTGCCAGATTCCTGTTACAGCGAACACTATGAAGATGTTGAGGTAGGTGCGGAATTTTCCCTTCTTGTTTCCGCCCAAGGGGATGTATATGTATTCTCTGAACCAAGAGCCGAGAGAGATATGCCATCTTCTCCAGAACTCCTGAACCGACAGAGAGGTGTAGGGATAGTCGAAGTTTTCTTTAAATTCAAATCCCATCATACGACCGAGACCGATCGCCATATCCGAGTATCCCGAGAAATCGTAATAGATCTGAAGAGTGTATGCAAATATACCAACCCACGCGGCAAACGCGCCAAGCTCGCTTTCGGCGTGCATCTTCCAAACGCCGTCGGCAACCTCTGCCATAACGTTGGCAACAAGCACCTTTTTGCCGAGACCGTAGGAAAAACGCTTAATTCCCGAGGTGAAGAGGTCGATGGTCTCGCGTCTTTCGCGAAGCTGAAGATCAATGTCGGCATACTGCACGATAGGACCTGCTATGAGCTGAGGGAAGAGAGAGACGTAAAGAGCAAAGTTGAAAATGTTTTCCTGAAGCTTTGCCTTGCCCATATATACGTCGATTACGTAGGACATCGCCTGGAAGGTAAAGAAGGAAATTCCGATGGGAAGCGCTATTTCCGCAAGGCCCAACGCGCCCGTACCCTCCATATTCAGCATAGCGCTCCATATCTCACCGAAGTCTGCCCCCGGAATCATGATAGACTCGATGATAGCGATAAGCATATTGAAATACTTGAAGAAGAACAGTATCGCAATATTTAGCACTATGGTTATTCCAAGCCAAGCTTTCTTGGCCCACTGTTTCTTGACGCCCTTTTCAATGATGTATCCGCCTGCATAGTTGAGCAGAATGGACGAGATCATGATCAGGAGATAATAAATTCCTCCCCAAGCGTAGAAGATAAAGCTTGCGCACAGAAGGAAGAAGTTTTTCCATGCTACACGCGTGCGCTGGCTCTTGAAGGGCAGTAGCGAGAACATAAAGTTCACTATTAGCACCGTGGGCAGGAATATCCACAAAAATATCATTGAGCTGAATAGCATATATTACACCCTGACAGTTAAATTTGGCAAAAATTTGTTGCCTTGTATTTTTAGTATAGCATTAATGATTTGAAAAGTCAACATATATTATATATTAAATATATACCTGACCAACTTTGTCAATTTTGCATAAAAATCACGTTAAGCATAGTTCCGCGAAGTCCGCCTGAATATCGGTGAGAGAAGAAGGTTTCAGGCTCACAACAGGTGCATTTGTCGATGAGGTCGAGATTTTTGGGCAAAATGCCGCACTCGGTCAGCAAATGTCGATTTAATGCCACGAGATCACAGCGATATTTGCCTGATACTCCGGTTTTCGGTGTTATAAATTTTGATGCAATTTCTTCTCCCAGAGCGGCGGAAGCCGACAAAAGAAGGTCTTTGCCTACTTCGTAACAGCACTTATGGATGCAAGGTCCGATGCAAACGCGAATGTCTGTGGGGGTTACACCGTAATTTTCGCACAGCATTTTTACACACTTTGGGGCTATTTTCGCTACGCTTCCCCTCCAGCCCGCGTGGACTGCACCGACGGCAACTATCTTTCCATCCTTTTCGGCTTCAAGAAGGATAGGAACGCAATCGGCGGTCTTAACGCCAAGTGCCACGCCCTGGCAATCGGTGATATAGCCGTCTGCACCGTCAATTCCGTCGCGGATGAAATATCCCTTTCCGCAATCGCTTTTATCTACCTTGTAGATGATGTCCGAGTGTATCTGCGGCAGAGAAATTACATTTTTAGGGTCAAAACCCACATTATTTGCAAAAATTTCAAGGTTTTTTAGCACAGTTTTGTCGCTATCCCCTCTGCCAAAAGCAAGGTTTAAGGATTTTGTGTGTTCGAGCTCGCTTACTCCTCCTCTACGGGTGGCAAAGGCATGAGGTGAGCGAATAATGGTGGATTTTGTAAACATAAATGCCCCTTTGAGTGTCGCTGATTTCATTATACAACATATTCTGCCATTGCGCAATAGCAAGCAAAAATTTTGATAAAAATAGGGTAGCCAAGCTACCCTATTTGCAAAATTATTTCAATTTTCCAAGCTTTTCGGTGTTGGCAATAACTATCATTGTAGTTTCTTTTTCGAGAGGCTGCTCGGGGTTAATGCTTACGTTTACGTCCTCCCCCTTTTTGAGGGCGACGATATTAAATCCGTATCTCTTTCTGAGATTCAGCTCGATGAGGTTTTTGCCTATCCACTCGTCTCTTACTTCGATCTCAACCATGGAAACGTCCTTGGAAAGCGAAATTATATCAATAAATCCCGATGAAAGAAGGTTTTTGGCAAGACGTATTCCGGATTCATTCTCGGGGAACACTACTTGATCCGCCCCAACTTTTAAAAGTATCTTTTGGTGCATTTTGCTTCCGCACTTTGCGATAACGTTTTTAACACCTACCTCCTTGCAAAGTGTGACTGCCATTACGCTGGATTCCAAGTTGCTCGCCATACAAATAATTACGGTGTCAAGCTCGGAGATGCCTAGGCGAGAGATTACATCGGCGTCGGTTACGTCGGCGCGTTTGCACATAGGCAGATATGCCGCCGCATCGTTTACAATGTCTTGATTTTCATCGATGGCGATGACCTCTGCCCCGTTGTCTACCAGCTCGCGAGCAACCGCCATTCCGTATCTTCCAAGTCCAAAGACTGCGTACGCTTTATTTTTATTCATAATTAATCTCCTTTAACCTATGCTTATTTCTTCTACGGGTTCTGAAATTATGTTTTGATTTTTGCTCTTGCCGCCAAGGGCTATTGCCAGCGAGATCGGGCCAATTCGTCCAAAATACATCGTAGCGATAATGATAAGCTTGCCTGCTAAATTAAGACTTGACGTGAGATTTTTTGAAAGTCCAACCGTTCCTGTTGCGCTTACCGATTCGTATATCACGTCGATAATGGGTGCATCGGTGACTATTGACAGCAAAACTACGGATGTGATCATAACCGCAAAGAAGGTCACCACCACCGCAAGAGCCTTGCGAATAGAACCACCCGATACGGTGCGGTTGAAGAGCGAGGTTTGTTTTTTGTCTCTAATGGTTGAGATTGCCGAGAATATCAGCACGACAACTGTAACCGTCTTAATTCCTCCCGCTGTTCCTACAGGCGAGCCGCCTACGACCATCAATAATAGAGAGACGATAGAGCCGGCTCCCGTCAGATTTTCTTGAGGAACGGATGCAAAGCCTGCCGTTCTGGTGGTGACCGATTGGAAGAAGGATACCTGTATTTTATTAAACAGTGACATTTCTCCAATAGTTTGCGGGTTGTTATATTCGCAAGCGAAGATAAGAATTGCACCTCCAATCAGCAGACAGAGGGTTGATACAATAGCAATCTTGCTGTGAAGCGTAAGGTGCTTGAAAAGTCTTTTTTGGCGCGCGGCGCGGCTTTTGATTACCTTTACTACGTCCCACCAAACGATATATCCGATACCGCCGAGAATAACCAAAAGCGATGTGGTGATATTGATCAGCGGATTGGTAGCGTAGTTGCAGAGGCTATTTTCACCGATAATGTCAATTCCCGCATTGCAAAATGCGGAGATTGAGGTGAAAATGGAAATCCAAATCCCCTTTGCGCCCAATTCGGGAATAAAAACAAGCATATAAAGCAGAGCACCTATTCCCTCGATAATAAACGTGCCGACAAGCACGCTCTTTATAAATTTTGCAAGACCCGAAAGGGTGTTGAGATTAAATGCGTCTTGAACAAGCAGGCGGTCACCAATGCCCATTTTTTTGCGGAGCATCAGCATAAATCCCGACATTACTGTGATAATGCCAAGTCCGCCGATCTGTATCAAAATTAGTATAACTATCTGCCCGAAAACGCTCCAAGTAGTTGCGGTGGGCAAAGTCACAAGACCTGTAACACAGGTCGCCGTTGTGGCGGTAAAAAGCGCGTCGATATAAGGCACTGCTTCTCCGCTTGCCGAGCTTATAGGCAGAGATAAAAGTCCGCTTCCAAGCAATATTGCCGCCAAGAAGCTTAACAAAATTATCTGCGTTGTGGATAAGGTAAATTCCTTTTTTCTCATTATAAAACCACCTTGTATTTAAAAAACAAAAGCAGCCCGCATTCCCTTCAGTCAGCTGGCCCCTATTCTCTTCTAAATTATATCATCTGTTTATACTTTTGTCAAGTGGTAAGATGGGGTTTGTTCGCAAAAAAAGAGGATAGCTGAAGCCACCCTCTATTTTCAATTTTTTACCAGATAATTATGCGTTTGTCGGGTTCGATATACATTTTGTCGGTTTCCTTTACGTCAAAAGCTGAATACCACTCGGAGAAGTTTCTGGGAGGAATGTTTGCGCGAAGGATACTGGGGCCGTGAACGTCTACTGAAAGAAGCAGCTGCAAAAGCTCGGGATTTGCCTTCATGCACCAGATCTTTGCCCAGTTGTAGAAGTATTCCTCGTAGGATGCGCCGTCGGTTCTTGACATAATGTCAAGAGTTGCCGCCATGCCGCCGTTATCTGCCATATTTTCACTTACGATAAATGCGCCGTTTACCTTACCCCAAGGAAGCTCGATGCCGTCGAACTGCTCGATCATCTTCTGCACCTTTATGTCAAATCTCTTGAAGTCGTCCTCGGTCCACCAATCGTTGATGTTACCGTTTTCGTCGCATTTTGCACCGTTGCTGTCAAATGCGTGAGAAATTTCGTGGCCGATAACGCTACCGATACCGCCGAGGTTTTCGCTTCTGGTCTGTTTCAGTGAGTAGAAGGGTGGCTGCAATATTGCTGCGGGGAATGTAATATCGTTTACAAATGGATCGTAACACGCGTTTACCATGTGGCCGGGCATCTGCCAGTTTTCGGGCTCGGTGGGCTGATCAAGTTTTGCGAGCATATTCAGCTTTGCTATCTCGCCTAAGGCAAGCATAATATCGAAGAGCGAGTCCTCGGGATTGAATACGAGCTTATCGTAAATTGCTCTTACCTTGTCGGGGTAACCCATCTTAACGCCCATCTTGGAGAGCTTCAAAATTGCCTTTTCCTTGGAGGAGTCGCCGAGAATATCGTTGGTTTTAATTCTCTCCTTATATGTGTCGATGATCTGATATACGATCTCGGTAATGTCTTTTTTTGCTTCCTCGCCGAAATATTTTTCGCCGTAGTAGATACCTATGGGCTCAGAATACATTGCGGATGCGGTATTGTAAGCGAACTTCTCTATGGACTGCATTTGAGCAACGCCCATGAGAGCGCGAGAGTATGCGCCGCCAAGATCACGAAGCTCCTCGGAGAGGTAAGAGCAGCAGTTCAAAAGTCCGGTAACGTATGCCCAGTGCTTATAAAGCTCAAGGTTTTCTGCGTTGAAAACGGTTGCAAACGAGCCGAAATATCTGGGCTCTGTGACAACTACCGTTGCGGGAACGTGACCGAAGAGATCATTCATAATAGCGGCAAAGTCAATGGTGGAAAGCATTTCTGCAACCTTGCCGGAATCGGTGGGATTATACATTTCGATGTATCTCGACCACTCCTCTTGGGTCTTTACAAGTCCTGCGAGAATTTCGTCAAATGCGAGAGCGTCGGCAATGTATTTTGCCTGATCATCGGCAGACAAGTCGGTCTTTGCCATAACTGCCGTTGCTACGCTTGTCCAAATGCCGATTATCTGCTCCTTCTGCGCCGCCATTTCGGGCTTGTAGTAGGACGCGTCGGGAAGAATAACGCCTGCGCCCTGAATGTAAACGAGGCGCTGACGGGTGTTCTTCATATCGGTATCAACGCTGACTTTTATAGGTGTAGGAATGTCCTTGAGAGCGAGGGTCTTAAAGAGGCGGCTGAAGTCCTCTGCGGTCTTGATCTCGTCAATAATAGCAAGGTTTTTGAGGGCGGGGGTAATTCCGTGCTTCTCTTTTCTGTCTGCGTCCTTGGCAATAGTATAAAGCTCGCAAGCTCTCTTTAAATATTCGTTGGGATAGGATTTGCTCTCCGACATGGTAGCAAACTCTTCAAGCATAAGCTTTTCAACGCCGATGTCAAGCTCTGCAAAGCCGCCCGTCATGGGTCTGTCCTCGGGAATGACCAGCTTGTCGAGAGTCTCCTTGTTGACGAAATTGTAAAGGTCGTCTTGAATTCTGATGTTTTCCATAAACGTCTCCTTATGATACTGTGTTTTGTTTTGATAACTCATTATAGCACGAAATATACAAAAGTGCAATAGGGATATTAAAATATAAGGGGATTATTCAAATATAGAGGGTTGAGCGTTCAAATCTCTCCTTCTCAGCCAAACATAAACCGCAATTCCGATACAAAGGGATTGCGGTTTTTGTTGACAAATGTTACTGCACATGATATAATGAACACAGACAACTATAGCGATGTGATTTAATTGAACGTTCAGGAGGAGAAATACTATGAAAGAAATTGTTAAACACCCCATTTATGGAGAAATCATTTACAACGAAAACTTTTGGACCGGAAAAAAGAAAATAGCTGTCAATGGTGTTGATGCTCAGCCAATTTCGAAAAAAGAATATATGGTGAACGAGAAAAGAGCACTTCTTACAGGAAATTTTTTAACGGGTAGTACTCTGCATATAGCGGGCGAAGCCATACAGTTGTCGCCCAAAATGAAGTGGTATGAAATAATATTAGCTATTATTCCCTTCTTGTTTTTGATGATCTGGGGCAACAGTGCATCACTTTGTGCTATTTTTCCTGTTGTAGGTGGAGCGCTCGGCGGTGCTTTGGGTGGTGTTGGTGCTATAGTATCAATGTATTTTATGAAAAATAAAAAACCTCTTGTCAAAGCTCTTATAGGAATTATTGTGGCTGCCTCTACGATACTTATTGCATTTATCTTGGCTCTTGCGCTTCTGTGGATCATTTAAGTCTTTGTATCAAAATTAGGGTTATTATCCAACAAAAAATGAACTTTTGTCTACCAAAAGTTCATTTTTTGTTTATCCAAGCCGCAGGCTTGGCATATCATCGCCGCACGAAGTGCGGTGCATATCATCAGCCCCTGCGGGGCTGTATCTCATCACGCGCCAGCGTGTATCTGCCTGCGGCTTGATGATATACAACACTTCGTGTTGATGATATGCAATTTCTTACGAAATTGATGATATACAAGGCTTACGCCTTGATTTATTTGCAAAAGTGTGGTATAATAGACTCACCGATAAATATGACTTAGTTGAATGGAGGCAAATGGTAGTACGTATGAACAAATTTTTCCAAAGACTGTTTCTTTTTGAAAAATGCGAAATCAAAACCAAACTTTCAAAACAAGAAATACTAAACAGAGTTACGTCATTCATTGATTACGAACATACAGACTACTATGGTAGTGTTTCAGAGTGCGGATTCTTTATTGGAGAAAAGAACAGAAAGCATTTTACAGGCGGACACACCCAAAATTCATTTGCTCCCGTAGCAAAAGCAAAAATCACTGAGGAAAACGGAATTACATCTGTATCAATTGTATTGAGAATGCATCTTATGGTAATGATTTTGTTTATTCCTTTCTACGTTGTGTCATTACTTACTATCGTTATGTTCCCTTTGGTATGGATATTGTTGTATTTCGCTTTTATAAAACCAACAAAAAAATTAAAAGAGCAAATTGAGAATTTACTGTTAGAATCCGATTAACAAATTGACCTAATCGATAAATTCCAATTTATCGATCAGCTTTTCGGTGTACTTTTAGTCGTTCTTACCACAATTTACGCACCTTTTAGTCGCTCTTTCGTAACAAAAAAGCCACCCTATTGGGTGGTTTTTTGGCGGAGAAGGAGAGATTTTCGCACAAAGTCGCTCGCGACTTTGTTTGCACTGTTGCAACTAAGGCTTTCGCTTTCCCTCGCTCGGTGTCGCTCGGTCGGCAAAAGCCAAGTTGCTGCCACTCGAAGTCCCTCACTGCATCCGCCACCGGCGGCGTGGGGGACTTCTCCCTCTCTCACCGCTACGCGGTTCGAGCTTCGAATCTCCATTCTCCGCAATAAAAAAACCACCCTATTGGGTGGTTTTTTGGCGGAGAAGGAGAGATTCGAACTCTCGAACCGCTTTTGACGGTTACACGATTTCCAATCGTGCGCGCTCGACCAGCTACGCGACTTCTCCGTAATTGTTCGGCTCAATTTAAGCTATTTAATTGGCGACTAAAATATAATATCACAAAAAAGGCGGTTTGTCAATAGATTTTTGAAAATATTTTTTTCTTTTTTGGCGGAATTATAATATTGCAATGTCAACTTTTAATTCTCTGCCGTTTTTTACTTGACGAACACCCCTTAATGGGTATATAATAAATACAACAAGATAAAAGATAAAGCAAAGAGGCTTTAAAATGAAAAAATACAAGATTAGCGGTATGAGTTGTGCCGCATGTGTTGCTCGTGTGGAGAAGGCGGTGTTGGGGGTTGACGGAGTTGAAAAATGCTCGGTCAGTTTGCTGACAAACACCATGGGCGTTGAGGGTAGCGCGTCCGATGAAAAAATAATCGCCGCTGTGGTCTCTGCAGGCTACGGAGCCGAGGTCGAGGGCGAAAGCACGGCAAATTCAAGCAAAAAAGACGTCAAAGCCCTTGAAAACAAAGAAATTCCCATATTGAGAAACAGGATTATAGTTTCCTCGGTGTTTACCTTGGCGCTTATGTATCTCTCCATGGGTCACGTTATGTGGGGGTGGTATCTGCCCGATGCTTTGGCGCAAAATCCCCTCGCCATCGGACTTATAGAGCTAATTTTGGCGGCGGCGGTAATGGTGATAAACCAAAAATTCTTTATAAACGGCGCAAAGGGACTTATCCACCGCGCGCCCAACATGGACACCCTTGTGTCGCTTGGTTCGGCGGCATCATTTGGATACAGCGTTTATTTGCTCTTTTTGATGACGGCAGAGCATAGCGGCGAGCATTTAGCACACCATTTGCACGGGCTTTACTTTGAATCTGCAGCGATGATACTTACCCTTATAACGGTGGGAAAGCTGCTTGAAGCGGTATCAAAGGGGCGCACTACAAATGCATTGAAAGGCTTGATGGATCTCTCTCCCAAGACTGCCACGGTAATTCGTGACGGAGTTGAGAGTGTAATCCCCGTAGATCAAGTGAAAAAAGGTGACGTTTTCACGGTTCGACCCGGCGAGAGTATTCCCGTAGACGGCGTTGTGCTTGACGGCACGACAAGTGTTGACGAATCCATGCTTACAGGCGAGAGCTTGCCATCGGACAAAGCGGTGGGTGACGGGGTTTCGGCAGGAACGGTCAACACCTCGGGATTTATCAAGTGCGAGGCTCTGCGAGTGGGCGAGGATACTACTCTTTCGCAGATAATTAAGATAGTAAGCGACGCGTCTGCTACCAAAGCCCCCATCGCCAAGTCGGCAGACAAGGTTTCGGGTATTTTCGTGCCCGTGGTGCTGACAATTTCTGCAATCACCGCCGTGGTTTGGAGTATCGTGGGTCAGGATGCGGGATTTGTGGTGGCAAGAGCAATTTCAGTGCTTGTTATCAGTTGCCCTTGCGCTCTTGGGCTTGCCACTCCTGTTGCCATAATGGTTGGTAGTGGCGTAGGCGCGAAAAAAGGCATACTTTTCAAAACCGCCGAGGCCCTTGAAATAGCAGGGCGCACCGAAATAATTGTGCTTGACAAGACCGGAACGGTTACTCGTGGTGAAATGAGTGTTACCGACATTTTGGCGGCAGACGGTGTGGATGAATCCCAATTTATTGCCGTTGCGGCGGCGATTGAAAGACAGAGCGAGCATCCCTTGGGTGCGGCGATAGTAAAATGCGCCGAGAAAAAAGGGGCAAGTCTTGCCGAGGTCGCTGATTTTAAGGCTATCCCCGGAAAGGGCGTTGAGGCGAAGATAGATGGCAAGTTAGCTATTGGCGGAAATCTCGGATTTATCAAGAGCCGATGTGCGGTAGCTCCTAAATACGAGGATGCCGCCGCAAGACTTGCGGATAGCGGAAAAACCCCCATGTTCTTCGCTTTTGACGGTCAGTTTGTGGGAATTATCGCCGTGGCGGACTCGGTTAAAGAGGACAGTGCGGCGGCAATAAACGAATTGCAAAATATGGGCTTTGAGGTCGTGATGCTGACAGGCGACAACAAGCGCACCGCAACCGCTATTGGAAATGAGGTTGGAGTTGACCGAGTGATCGCCGAGGTATTGCCCGACGGCAAGGCGGCGGTTATCGAGGAGCTTAAAGCGCAGGGCAAGGTAATGATGGTTGGCGACGGCATAAACGATGCCCCGGCGCTGGGGATTGCCGACACGGGAGTTGCCATTGGAGCAGGAACCGATGTTGCTATTGACGCGGCTGACGTGGTTTTGATGAAGAGCCGACTCGGCGACCTACCTGCGGCGATAAAATTAAGCCGCTCCACCCTGCGAGGAGTGCATCAGAATCTTTTTTGGGCGTTCTTCTACAATGCCATAGGAATCCCCTTGGCGGCAGGTTTATGGATTCCGATATTCGGTTGGGAGCTTGACCCTATGTTTGGCGCACTTGCGATGTCGCTTTCCAGCTTCTGTGTGGTGTCAAATGCCCTGCGATTGAATCTCGTTAATATTGAAAAGCCTGCAAAAATAAAGAAACACAAGAAAAATATAAAAGAAATCTCCTCCGAGGAAACCAAGCCCGCAGAGGAAGAAAAAGGAGAAGAAAACATGACAAAGACAATGAAAATTAACGGTATGATGTGTCCCCACTGCTCCGGCAGAGTTAAAAAGTGCCTTGAAGCTCTCGATGGCGTGGCTTCTGCTGAGGTCAGCCACGAAAACGGCACCGCAATCGTGAATCTCACCGCCCCCATATCTCCCGACACCCTTAAAAAGACCGTCGAGGATGCAGGGTATGAGGTGGTTTTGGTGGATTGATAAACTACAATTAAAATGGGCTTCGTTTTGAAGCCCATTTTTCACATCCTGCCACAATTCGACATAATATGTATTGAGGCTTTCTGCCTTAAAACATTTTGGAGGACAAACAATGGCGATTTTTACAAACCAGGCGGTTCTGTCATACAGAAACGGAGCAGTCAGCTCAAATATCGTTACGGGAGAAATAGTTGAGGTGCTGGCCGTCACCAAGGACGCTCTCCTGGACACCTATTCCACCGGTGACACCGTCACATACGTGGTTGGTATCTTCAATTCGGGCGGCACTCCCCTTACTGGTGTGACCGTCACCGACGACCTTGGCGCATACCCCTTTGGCGCAACAACTCTCGTTCCCTTGACCTACGTTAACGGCTCTATGAGCTATTACGTCAACGGAATTCTTCAGCCCACTCCCACTGTGACAGTTGGCACAAATATTGTTGTGAGTGGATTGACCGTTCCCGCAAACGGTTACGCCCAGCTTATCTATCAGGTGAGAGTTAACGAATTTGCTCCTGTGGCTGTGGGTGGGCAGATAGTTAACACTGTTACCGCAACAAGCGACGGCCAAACCGCAATCGCACAGGAGACCATAACCGTGGCGCAAACGCCCATTCTTGGCATTACCAAGGGCATTAATCCCACCACTGTTAGCGAAAACGGTCAGTTGACCTACACCTTTACCATTCAGAATCTGGGCAATACCGAAGCAGGCGTCCTCGATGCTCTGGTTATAACCGACGTTTTCGATCCTGCCCTCGATCCTATAACCGTAACCTACAACGGCACCCTTTGGACAGAGGGAGTGGAATATAATTACGACCCTGTCAGCGGACTTTTCACAACGGTTGCGGGCAACATCACCGTACCTGCTGCAACCTACGTTCAGGATCCCGTTACCGGAGAGTGGAACGTAACCCCCGGTACAGCAACACTTGTTGTAACCGGCACAGTATAAATCTCAAACAAAAAAGCAAGCGACCTGAATGCAGGTCGCTTGCTTTTTGATAATATCGATCTTCTATTTTATCCAGCCGATGCGTTTAAGCTCATCTAAAACCGACTGGGGAATGTCGCCCTCACCGCCACCTTCAAGCTTGCAGCACCATTTAACGGCGCACTGTCCCGGATAACTCATCGCCATAGCCGAGCTTCTGTAAACCAAAATTTTATCGCCTGTTTTAAGCTTCTCGGGCCGAGCTTTTAGGGGGGAAGTTTCCTTCATGACCCAGAATTGCCCGTTTTTGTCAACAAAAACGTCGTCTTCACCCTCGCAGATCACAATTCTGCCGACCTCCAGCTCGTTACCGCTAAAGAATAGCAATCCCAAAGCCGCAATTACGGCAAGAAAGAGCGCTATAACAATTATTATAATGGGAATGATGATATAAAGTTTTCTTTTCATGTTCCCTCCTCGGTGTGATTAGCGTTGGCGTTTTATCTTAATTTATACTCGAATTTTAGCTGTGGATAGATTATACCATTTTTCGTTCTTTTTGTCAATCGTCCGACAAGAGAAAAGGAGCCGCAAGCGGCTCCTTTAAAATCTTATTTATCGGTGTTGGGAATCTTAGAGATAGAGTCCTTTGCTTCCTTGCTGAGGTAATCAGTAGGGTCTACGGCAATACCGTTAACCGTCATTTCGATGTGAAGGTGAGGCTCGTCTGCGAGCTCTGCCATAGCGCTCTCGCCTACCTTGCCGATCTGCTGACCGCTCTGGAGAGCAGTCCCCTTCTCAATACCCTCGGAAAGAACGGGGTCAAGGTTCTTGTAGAAGGTGAAAATACCGTCGCCGTGGTCAATAGATACGCACTTGCCCATCATAGCGTCATCCCAGATCTTTGCTACTGTTCCGTCAGCGGCGGCAAATACGGGCGCGCCCTCTTCGGTAGTAATGTCGATACCAAGGTGAACCTTGTATGCGCCCATGGTTTCGGACCAAACCTGAAGAGTTGCATCATGACCCTTAGCGATCACGCCGTTTGCAGGGAGAGAAAGCTGAAATTCTTCCGCTTCTCCTCCAACGGGCTGCTCGTTTTCATCCTTGTGAACGGGAGTGTTGACTGTGCCATTTGCTGTTCCCTCTTCGGTGTCGGTAGGGGTTTCGGTCTGCGAATTGTTGTTCTTACCTGTTTCGTCGGCATACTGCTGCTTTGCTCTGTTGGTTGCAATGCTCGCCGAGAGCACTACCGCAAGAATGAGTGTGAGGCAGGCTACGGTTGCGACGAAGCCGCCCTTGTGGGATAATTCCTTGCACTTCCGTGCAAATCTGCTTTCCTTAAATTTTTTCCACATAAAAAACTCCTTTTTGTTATGAAGTACCACGAATGGAAGTGGTTACGTACATATTTTTTGCCCTGTTTACATGATTTATGCAGAAGTGTGAAAAATTTTAAAAAAGTGAAGGGACGGCATACGCCGTCCCGAAAGTGAGATCAGATCTCTTCTATTCTATCGAAGCTTTCCTTCTCGCGGAAAATGAGCGAAATGCACCAAACGCCCGCAAGAGCAACGATTGTATAAATGATCCTACTGAGAAGCGACATCTGTCCGCCGCAGATCCATGCCACGATGTCAAACTCGAAAAGTCCGATGCTTCCCCAGTTAAGAGCTCCGATCACAGTGAGAGCAAGTGCGATTCTGTCAATTATCATCATAATAAAACCTCTTCCAGTCAAAAAATCCGCCTTCCCATCGGAAATGAGGCTTTTTGACCTGTGATCTTTTTTTCTTTGCCCGAAAACGCGGGCTGTTATTATTTTTTACCTGCACTTTATTTTTATGCAGAATTTTTGAAAAATTTTGTGTTGCTTGTGTTTCAAATTTTGATTTATTGGGGAGATGATGGTTATGATTTGGCTACGTCAACGTTATGAGAAGCCTACGGCTTCGTTATGAAACGATTCGCCTTGTAGTGTCTAACTGTGCGAAACACACCATAACTGTGCAAACCGTCAAAAAAGTTTTTACGACATGCAGATGTTGTCCAAGCCTTTTTGGTGTTTTCAACAATCAAATCAAGGGGGCGGAAACCGTTTTTGAAATAGGTTTCCGCCCCTGATTGCGTTATTCAATTTAAAAATCAATATTCATTTCTTTGAGCATTGCATCTATCTCAGCCTCACTCACCATGCCTCCGATAGCGTCCGCGGCAGAAAGGGATGCGGTAGCGGATTTCTGTGCGAGAGTGAGAATACCCATCTCGTCAAGTCCTCGATAAATACCTATAAGCGCACCCGCACAGAACGCGTCACCCGCACCGGTCTTGCCCTTGATGAATCCCTTGGGCAATTCCCACGAGGGAAGCTCAAAAAATCCGTTATCAAACAAGCACACGCCTGTTTCGGGCATGTGGATGATAACTCTCTCGCTAACACCCATATCCTTGAGCGCGCGAGCGATCTTTTCGAGATTTTCGTGGCAAGGCTTGATTCCTGCGATCATTCCTGCTTCAAGCTCATTGATGATTAAGTTATCGGTGTACTTGAGGCAGTCCTTTACGATGTGATAGCGGTCGCTATTTTCGCTGACTAAGTCAATAGAGGTCTTAATTCCCCTCTCCTGCGCTGCTTTGAGGATCTTCTCTCCGTCGCCGCTGTCAACCTTGTCGAGAAGCAAAAAGTAACCGAGGTGGAGCATTTTTGCATCCAATTTTTCAAAATCAACGTCGTCAACGCCAAAATCCGCGCACGCACCGGGGTAGGTGAAGAACGTTCTCTGACCTCCAACGATGCTCATTACGTCGGTAAAGCTTGTGGGCAGCTCGCCGCGCACCAAAAGAGATGCGTCAACGTCGTTTGCTTCAAGGGTTTCAACGAGGAAGTCGCCATCTGCGTCATTTCCTATCTTCCCGATAGCAGACACGGGAATGGTGGGGTCAACTCTCTTGATGTCAATTCCAACGTTTGGAACTGCACCGCCTACGGCGCGTGAAACCGACAAAATCTTTGTAAGCTCGCCCGAAGCGGGGTACGCTCCTATTTCGTTGAGCTTATCAACGAGGATTGTACCCGCTACGGCGATTCCTGTTCTGTTATTCATATTAAATTAGTTGCACTCTGCAACGAGAGGACCTGCAAGCTCGTCAAGGAAGAAGAGCTTACCCTTGATGGTGGGAATGTAGGAGCTGGTGATCCAAGGAGTTGTGCCGTGACGGAGAGTCATCCAGAGGGAAAGTCCCTGCCACTGCATGCCTCTGCCAAGAGTACCGTCTGCGCCGCCGATTGCATAGTCAGCCTGAAGGAAGATGCCGGGGCCGATAGTGTTAGCGCGGCAAGGAACGAGAGTGGTTCTCGACTTGAAGCTGGTGAGAGCATTCTGCTCAACGGTGAGGGGATGGATCTTTGCACCGATTCTGTAGGGTGCCTTTTCCCACTCTGCAGCGGTCTCGTAGTCAGCCGCAAAGGTAGGCTCCCAGAATGCGATGTGGCACATTCTACCGATACCGTAAACGAGAACGAGCTTTGCACCCTCTGCCTTGAGAGCGGCGATCTTCTCGGGGTATGTAGGAAGATTAGCCTTGGTCGCAAAGTTTCTTTGGTTAGCGGGAACGGTTAACTCGCCAAGGGGATTGAAGAGTGCCTGCTCCATAGCGTACTGGAAGGAACCGGGGTTGTCGGAGGAGAGAGTGTTACCCTCGCCGTCTGCCCACTCGTCCATATTGAAGGTGTAAACGTGCTCGCAGGAAACGTTCCATGCCTTGAGGAAGTAAACGACCCACTTATACATACCCATGGGGCCAACGGGGAGGATGAATGCGATCTTCTCGCCCTTATCCTTTGCTTCCTTTATCTTGAGAGCGATCTCATGACCCATGTAGGTCTCAAATTCGGTAAGGTTTCCGCACTTGATGGGGGTGAACTCGGGGTTCCAGAAATCCTGGGGCTCACAAACTGTCTCGGGTGCACCTACGCACGCGTCGATCTTTGCAAAATCCCAACCTGCGGGGTAAAAGCCTTCGAGGGCAGAGCCCTTAACTGTTGATAAGAAATCCATAATAATTCTCCTTGAATATTTTATTTTTTGTTATTTTAGGGAAGATATCTCTTTGTAGTACCCTTGAGGTAAACGAGACACTGACGGAAGCCCTCGGCATACGCCGCGCCGCACTGGAAGCCACGGTAACGGCTGCAGGTCTTTACCATGTCGGGGAAATCAATATTGTCATGATCCCTCATCCAAACGATCTGGGATTCGTGGCAGTTGAGCATATCGATCTTCTTGTCAATAAAATCAGTAACGTCAACGTATTCGGTGGGGTTGAAATCAACGCCGCAGAGAGTGTCCATATAAAAGATGGGAACAAGCTTCGCGGTCTGATCTACTGCCGCCTTGTAGTGGGGTACGGTCGCAGAGAAACAAGCGCTGAATACCAGCTTGCTCGTCGCCGTGTGATCGGGCATATAGTCGTCGGGGTTGTGGGTGATTATAAAGTCGGGATCAACCTCACGGATGACCTTAACCACCTTGTCAACAGCCTCCTTGTTGTCAAAGACACAGAGGTCGGTAAATCCGCCCCATATAACCGTAAATCCTCCGATCTTTCCGGCATTTTGAGCTTCTTGTCTTCTCATAAGACCAAGCTCGTCGGGTTGAATGATCTCGTGTCCCAAGTCTCCGTTTGAAAGGTGGCAGACGAATACCTCGTCGCCTCTCTCGCGGCACTTGAGAAGTGTTCCGGCGCAGGCAATCTCGATATCGTCGGGATGCGCGCCGATTGCCAATACTCTCATCTTTCTCCTCCTTTGTGCGGCATAAAGCCCATTAATTTATCACAATTATATTTTACATTTATTTTCTTTAAAAATCAATGCACTAATTTACACGAAAAGAGTAAAATAATACACTAAAAAAATATAATGCATATTTTTCCACAAATCCGTTGACACGAGGCGAAAAATGTGTTACTATTGAGCTATGGAAAAGAAATATTACAAGCATAAAATCGAGAATCTTTTGGTGATAAGTAAAATAATCACCCTTCACTATTTTGAATTCGACAAAGGATTTGCCAGCCACACCGAGTCACATGATTTCTGGGAACTGGTTTATGCAGACAAGGGCGATCTCATTTGCTCTATTGAGGGCGAGGAGATACTTTTGAAGGAAGGAGAGATAATTTTCCACAAGCCCGGTGTAAGTCATGCTCATAAAGCCGATGGCAAACGCGCACCAAACGTGTTTATTGCATCCTTTGAGTGTAAAAGCGAGGCGATGCACTATTTTGAGAATAGACATATGGCGGTGGACAAGGCGTTTTTGCGCTTTATTTTCGCAATTATTGAGGAAAGCAGACTTACATTTGATCTTCCCTACTCCGATCCTGAGCTTAGAAGGATGAAGCTACTTGACTCCCCTGCCCTTGGTGGTCAACAACTTATAAAAAATTATCTTGAACTTTTGCTCATAAGTCTTATGAGAAATGAAACAGAGCAGGGCGAATCATACGCGATATTTTTGCCCAGAGCGCAGTTTGACGAGCGAATCAGTGACAGGGCTATCAAATATATGCAGGATCATATTACAGAGCGCCTTTCTGTGGACAATGTGTGCGCGGAGCTGCATTACAACAGATCATACGTGTTCAGGCAGTTTAAAAAGACCACGGGCACCTCTCTGATGGCTTATTTCACTAAATTAAAGGTTCAAAAGGCGAAGGAAATGCTCCGAGAGACGGATATTTCTATATCCTCGATTTCAGATCAACTCTCCTTTGATACTCCTAACTATTTTTCAAAGACGTTCAAGCGTTTTACGGGATATACTCCGTCAACCTATCGCAAAGTGCGTAGAAATGCTAAATAAAGAACAGATGTTCTTTATTTAGCTCTGTTGATGCTTTGAATTATCGTACACCATAAAATTCTCCCCTAAGTATAAGAGCTGATCTTGTTAATTTTGTTTGATTTTTGCACAAAGAAAAGCGGCGCATTCGCGCCGCTTTATTTTATAGTCCGTTAATGATGGAGAGGAAATTATCTACGTAGGTCAACACCTCCGGCAGGAAATAACACGAAAGCAGACAAACTGCGATTGCTATTCCACTCACCATGAGAACGCCAAGCCAGTTAGCACCCTTTGCATCAAATTTCACCTCGGCAGAATTCTTGAGCTCTTCTGGGAGATAGAAATGCATGGTATTGCAATCTCTTTTGAATGTCAACTCGCGGAATTTTGGGGGATGTTTTTCATCCTTGTGCAACTCCTTGTGCTCAATTCTCTTTTGTTCTTGTGAGGCATAGAATTGGTCTTCCTCGGCACAGCGTACCCATCTGGAAAGCGGTCCGCCTGTCTTTATCGCGTTGCGAACACCTGCGCTTCTGTTACAGTCGAGCTCGGCAAGAGTTTGGGCACGTGAAGGATCAAGGCAATCTCTGTATATGAGGAGCCTTATGAAATCTCCGAGGTATCTTTTGTTATACACGGTAGATATTGATGCGAAAATTATGCCGATGGTCAGACCGATGATTAGCCCTCTTAAAGAGAAAAGTGCATTGGATTGTATAGTGAAATTCTCGTAATAAGGCATTTCGGTTGAGAAAAAGTTATTTACGATATATTCCCAAAGCTCATTTACGGAGGAGATCACGCCGGCAACCAGAAACATTGTCATGCAAGGACTCCTTTATAATCACTTTTTGATAATATCGGTTCCAACGTACTTGCGGAGAACTTCGGGAACGGTAACGCTTCCGTCTGCATTCTGGTTCTGCTCGACAAGTGCGGGAAGCACTCTGGAGGTTGCAAGTCCGGAGCCGTTGAGAGTGTGGATATATTCTATCTTGCCGTTTGCACGTTTAACTCTCATCATGCCACGTCTTGCCTGGTAATCTCTTGCGTTGGAAACAGAGCTTACCTCTTTATATCCGTTCATGGAAGGAATGTTGATCTCGATGTCGTAGGTTCTTGCCATAGAAGCGGAGCAGTCGCCTGCGGCGAGCTTAACTGTTCTAAAGTGGAATCCAAGACCGCCAACAAGAGCCTCTGCCTTGGTTACGAGCTCGTCAAATGCCGCATCGCTATCCTCAGGAAGGGTGAACTGGAACATTTCTACCTTGTTGAACTGGTGTCCTCTTACCATTCCGCGCTCGTCTGAACGGTAGGAGCCTGCCTCACGGCGGAAACAAGGGGTATAGCTGAACATCTTCTTGGGAAGGTCAGCCTCGGTGAGAATTTCCTTGCGGTACAAGGAAGCGAGAGCTGCTTCTGCGGTGGGAAGCATATAGTGAATACGGTCGTCGGTGGGGTTTTCGATCTTATAAACCTCGTCAGCAAACTTGGGGAACTGACCTGCTGTTACGCCGCACTCATACTCGAGCATGTGGGGAGGCAGAATGAACTCGTAGCCATCTGCGATGTGGGTGTCAACAAAATAGTTGAGAAGAGCCCATTCAAGGCGCGCGCCCATGCCGCGGTAGATCCAGAAACCGGAACCGGCAAGCTTGGTGCCTCTTTCGTAGTCGATTAGGCCGAGATCTGTGCATAGATCTACGTGATTCTTAGGCTCGAAATCAAACTTTTTGGGTTCGGAGAAGTAACGAATAGCCTCGTTGTTCTCCTTTCCGCCGGGGAGAAGGTCCTCGTCGGGAAGGTTGGGAAGACCAAGCATCCAAGAAGAAAGCTCGGTTTCAACACCCTTAAGGATTTCGTCGTTTTCCTTAGCTTTTGTGCCAAGCTCCTTGGACTTTGCGAAGATCTCAGAGGGATCTTTGCCTTCCTTTTTATATTGGGGGATCATCTTGGTGAGCTTGTTCTGCTCGGCCTTGTAACCCTCGGTTTCAGCAATCAGAGCTCTTCTTTTTCCATCAAGCTCAAGTATTTTTGCTACGTCTACTTCTGCATCTTTTCCTTTTGCCGCAAGTCTTTTGACCACAAGCTCGGGGTTTTCTTTGATGTAATTTATATCAAGCATTTTAGTTGTCCTTTCTGATAATTATTTAAAAAATTCAGTTCCGCAAAGAAGGGTGAGAAGCTCTTCGAGATCGGAATCGCTATCAAATGTAAGTTCAACGGTCTTCTTTTTCGTTGTCTGATTAATTTTTACGCGTCTGCCCAGCATGTCCATCGCTCTTCTTTCGAGGTCGCGCATATAAACGCGTCTCTGAACCGCAGAACCATCTTTAGTTGTAAGGATTTCGTTGTCTTGTTCGGCGAGGATCTTGCGCACAAGCTTCTCGACCTCGCGTACGGAAAGTCCTTTTTCTTCAGTCTTTTGTGCAAGGAGAACCATCTGCTCGTCGGTGTCGAGTCCGAGGATCGCTCTTGCGTGTCCTGTTGTGATCTTGCCGTCCTTAAGAAGAGCAAGAACTTCGTCGGGAAGATCGATAAGACGAAGCATATTTGCGATTGCAGAACGGGACTTTCCTACTTCCTTGGAAAGCTGATCCTGTGTGAGTCCGAAACGTTCAACAAGTGCCTGGTACGCGAAAGCCTCTTCTACGGGGTTGAGATTTTCTCTCTGTACGTTTTCTACAAGAGAGATTTGCGCAACCTTGAGGTCATCGCCGTCGATAGTGATCGCGGGAATTTCGGAAAGCCCTGCGATTTTTGATGCTCTCCAGCGTCTTTCACCCGCGATTATCTCGTAAGTTCCCGGGAAATCGGTATTCTCGCGCACGATTATGGGCTGAAGAACGCCGTGAACGGTAATAGAATCAGCCAAAGACTGAAGACTTTCGTCATCAAAATCCTTTCTGGGCTGATCGCGTCTCGGCTCGATGTCGCCGATCTTTATATTGATTACAGAGTCTTTCTTTGCTTCGTAAACGTTATCGTCAAGAATTGAAAAAAAGTCTCTTCCAAGTCCGCCTCTTGCCATGTTTTCCTCCTAATATATTATATTCTGGACGCAAGCTCTTTAGCTACTGCTAGATATTCCTTGGCGCCTTTAGAGCGCTTGTCGTGGTAGTATACGGGCATACCGAAACCGGGAGCCTCGGAAACTCTTACGCCACGGGAAATTTGTGTGCCGAAAAGCTTGTCGGAATAGTGCTTGTTGAGTTCATTTATAACCTGCAAGGACAAAAGCAGTCTAGAATTATACATAGTAATGAGAATTCCGGTGATGTTGAGCTTGCTATTGTAGTTTGCCTTGATTCTATTAATGGTTACAGTTAACTGGGAGAGGCCTTCGAGTGCATAAAACTCGCACTGCATGGGAATAATTACACCGTCGCTGGCAACCATAGAGTTAACGGTAAGCATGCTGAGCGAAGGAGGACAGTCGATTATTATGTAATCATAGTTATCCTTAATGGGCTCGAGAGCGTTTTTCATGGCGCACTCGGAACCGCCCTCCTGATAAAGGTTGTATTCTGCGCCTGCGAGAGCAATATTTGCGGGAATTAGGTCAAGGTTTTCGAATTCTGTGTGTAAAATTGCCTCCGCCGCACTTATGGCGCCGACAAGTACATCATGTATTGAATATTTTAAGCTTTTTTTAGCAATGCCGACTCCGCTGGTAGCATTACCCTGGGGGTCAAGGTCGATAAGGAGCACCTTGTGTCCGAGTACACCAAGAGAAGCGGCAACGTTTACAGCGGAAGTGGTCTTGCCAACGCCGCCTTTTTGGTTAGAAAAAGATATAATTTTTCCCAAAATAGTTACCTCCAAAATATTATATGAAATCATTATACAACATTATTGCCATTTTTTCAAGTCTTTTTCGCCGAAAAGTATGAACAATTATAAAATTTTTTGCCTTTGATGTTTCACGTGAAACTATAAACACTTTAAAAGCTTGGCAACTCTACTTTTGGTGTGTTTCACGCGAAACACTTAAAGCGGGATTGCCTCGCGCGTGACCGTATGCAAGTTTTATAGCTTTGTTTCACGTGAAACAAGGCGAGGTGCGGGTGTAGGTGACTGTTTATCTGCGTGTTTCACGTGAAACAAAAAAGCCGCTTAAAGCGGCTTTTTTGTTATTTGGGAATAGTTTCTTGGATAAAGTGAGGGTGTTTTTGCTTCCTTGTTGAACACGTATATTTCTCTTGAAATGCTTAAATCTTCAAGGGAAAGAACCAATTCCTGCTTGCCGGCAAGGGTGCACCCGAGTGTCTCGATACCTTTTGCTGACTCTGTGTATTCCTCGGTTCCTCTATCGGATTTCATGGCTACAAATGAGCCTCCGATCTTGACAAACGGTATGCAAAGCTCTGATAAAATGTTGAGTCTTGCAACGGCGCGGCTTGTGCAAACATCAAAGCTTTCGCGGTGTGCTTTTGCGAAATCCTCGGCTCTGATGCAGATGGCTTTTATGTTTGTGAGGTTCAAGACGCTTGCGATGGAGTTTACAAAATTGATTTTTTTGCCTGTGCTGTCAATGGAAGTTACGCAGACGTCAGGGCGAAGAATTGCAAGCGGGAGTGAGGGAAATCCTGCGCCGCAACCCACATCAAGTACTGTTGCGCCCATGGGTACATGATCGCAAACAGTTGCCGAATCAATGAAATGCTTGAGAATAGCATCCTTTTCTTCGGTGATTGCGGTTAGATTTGTTACCTTGTTTGTTTCTACAAGAGTGGTGTATAATTCGAAAATCTTATTTGCCTTTTCTTTATCTATAAGGTGTTTTAGATTGTTGTTGCTAAAAGCATTAATGATGTATTCTATGTAAATGTTGCGATCCATAAGTCCTCACTTGATTCCGAGGTAGATCAGGAGCACCGAAATATCAGCCGGGTTAACTCCGCTGATTCGAGATGCTTGTCCTACCGTCATCGGCTTGATTTTGTCGAGTTTTTGCGCGGCCTCGATTCTTAAACCCTTGATGTTCAAGTAGTCAAGGTCTTGAGGTAGTCTTTTTGACTCGATCTTTTCGTATTTTTTAACCTCTTCAAGCTGTCTTTTGACGTATCCGGCATATTTAATGTCAGTGCTTGCAGTTAAAATTACATTCTTGGGAAGCACCGGTCGATTAACGTCGAGCTCTGCAATGATGTCATAATCAAAATCGGGGCGTCTTAGCATATCCGCCAGCGAAACTCCGGATTTTGCAGGGTCTTTGCCATATCTCACAAGGAATTCTGTTGCTCTATCCTTGGAGAGATAAGTGCTTTCCAGTCTTTCTTTTTCGGCTGCAATGAGTTGTTTTTTTTGCAAATATTTGGCATATTGATCGTGTCTTACAAGCCCTGCGCGTCTACCTATTGGTGTCAATCGCTCGTCCGAGTTGTCTTGACGAAGCAAAAGTCTATATTCGGATCTGGATGTCATCATTCTGTAGGGCTCGTTGGTGCCTTTGGTTGTAAGGTCGTCGATGAGCGTTCCGATGTAGCTTCCCGAGCGATCGAGTACTACAGGTTCTTCATTTTTGAGCTTTAATACGGCATTCATACCTGCAACGAGACCTTGCGCCGCCGCTTCCTCGTATCCGGAGGTACCATTGAACTGTCCGGCACCATAAAGTCCGGAAATCTCTTTAAACTCAAGGGTTGGATAGAGCTGTGTGGGGTCAATGCAGTCGTATTCTATGGCGTAAGCATAGCGCATTATCTCTGCATTTGCAAATCCGTCGAGAGAACGGAGCATTTCGTATTGAACCTCTGTGGGGAGTGAGGTCGAGAAGCCCTGAATGTACATTTCTTCAGTGTCTTCGCCAACAGGCTCCACGAAAAGTTGGTGTCTTTCCTTATCGGCAAAACGAACCAGCTTGTCCTCGATGGATGGGCAATATCTGGGGCCTGTGCCGTGTATTTGCCCTGAATACATAGCGGAACGATGTATATTGTCGCGTATAATTTTGTGGGTGTTGGCGTTGGTGTATACTATGTAGCATGGGATCTGTTCGTTCTTTTTGAGCTTGTTTTCATCGGTTTTCCAAGAGTATGGAAGAAAATCTGTCTCTCCCTCCTGCAATTCAAGTACAGAGAAGTCAATAGTGCTTCGTTTTACTCGAACAGGTGTTCCTGTTTTGAAACGCATCATCTTGATTCCTTTGGATATCAAGGAATCGGTTAGTCCTTTAGCCTCCAAAAGACCGTCGGGACCTGCGGGATAATTTACATCGCCCACGAAAATTCTGCCGTTCAAAAACGTTCCTCCGCAGATGATTGCCGCAGAGCAGTTCCAGACCTCTCCAAGTTGTGTTTTTACTCCAACAATCCTTTTAGTATAAGGAGATTCTGTTGATTCCTCGGTGATGATCTCGGTAATCTCCGCTTGGATCAAACGCAGATTTGGGGTTTTCTCGATGGTGGATTTCATTATTTGGCGGTATTTGGTTCGGTCTGCCTGCACTCGCTTTGAGTGGACCGCCGCCCCCTTACCGAGGTTGAGTGTTCTCGACTGAAGAGTTACCAAGTCTGCAGCGTATCCCATCTCGCCGCCCAGTGCGTCTATCTCGTAGACGAGATGGCCTTTAGCCGTGCCGCCAATGGAGGGGTTGCAAGGCATATTGGCGATGCTGTCCAGCGACATAGTGAAAAGGACTGTATCAATACCCATTCTTGCCGCTGCCAAAGCCGCCTCAACGCCCGCGTGTCCTGCGCCTATTACGGCAATTTGTGTTTTGAGTTCCATTATATTAGTCTACCTTCTGAAGGTACTCCTTCTGTGCATCCGTAAGAGTGTCGATGGCGAAGCCCATGGTGCGGAGCTTGAGCTCTGCAACGGCTCTGTCAGTCTCTACGGGTACGGAGTAAAGCTTCTTTTCAAGCTTTCCGCGGTTATTTGCCAGATATTCAAGGGATTTTGCCTGAATAGCAAAGCTCATGTCCATAATTTCTGCGGGGTGACCGTTGCCTGCGGCGAGGTTTACGAGTCTGCCTTCCGCGAGCAGGTTGATGATTCTGCCGTCAGCCATCCGATAGCCCTTGATGTTGGGCTTTCTATCCCAGATCTTGGTTGAGAGGGATTCAAGCTCGCCCTTGTTGATCTCAACGTCAAAGTGACCGCTGTTTGCAAGCAAAACGCCGTCCTTCATTACCTTGAAATGTTTTTCGGTAATAACGTCTGCGCAACCGGTGAGGGTAACGAAAATGTCGCCTACCTCTGCCGCTTCGTCCATAGGCATAACGGTAAAGCCGTCCATAACTGCCTCGATTGCCTTGATGGGATCGATCTCGGTAACGACAACTACCGCGCCCATACCCTTGGCTCTCATAGCCAAGCCCTTGCCGCACCAGCCGTAGCCTGCAACAACGAAGGTCTTGCCTGCGATCATAAGGTTGGTGGAGTTCATGATTCCGTCAAGGGTAGACTGACCTGTACCGTATCTGTTATCGAACAAATGTTTGCAATCTGCGTCGTTTACGTCGATCATGGTGTAATCAAGCTTGCCTGCCGCCTCTCTTGCGATTAGACGGTGAACACCGGTGGTGGTCTCTTCGCAACCGCCGATAAGGTTTTTGCCGCACTCGCGATATTCGCCGTGAAGCAGACTCATAAGGTCGCCGCCGTCGTCGATCAGAAGGTCGGGAGCCCAAGAAATGGTGTTGATAAGGTCACGGGTGTAGCCCTCCTCGTCGGTTCCGTGGATAGCGTTGACCTCAAAGCCCTCGTGAACGAGTGCCGCCGCAACGTCATCCTGTGTGGAGAGGGGATTGCATCCCGTAACTCTCACGTCAGCGCCGCCTGCGCGCAAAACCTTTGCAAGGTTTGCGGTTTTTGCCTCCAAGTGGATTGACATGGATATTTTTAAGCCGGCAAAGGGCTGGGTTGCCTTAAATTCCTCCTCGATAGTGGAGAGAAGGGGCATGTAGGAGCGAACCCAATCGATTTTATCCTTTCCGGACTGCCAAATTTCTGCATTTTTAATGTTGCTCATATTAAAATCCTCTTTTTTGCATATTTTTACAAATACTATTTTATCAAATTTGTGGTCAATAGTCAAGAGCTTTGGTGTAATTAAGGTGTAATTAAAGCACAATTAAAGCTTTAAATATACAATTCATACAATCTTCACTTAAAAATCATTGATTTACAGTGTGTATGACAAATGCGTTCATAGGCAGTTTACAAATCGGTGATATACTCTTATATATATGTTTTAATTTAAATATATTTGTAAGGAACGGACCAATTTTATGATCAAAATTGAGCATTTGACGAAGAACTACGGCGCAAATCTTGCCGTAGACGACATAAGCTTTGAAATAGAGAAGGGCGAGACGGTTGGTTTTCTCGGCCCCAACGGTGCGGGAAAGAGCACCACTATGAATATTCTTACGGGATATTTGTCTGCAACGGCAGGCAAGGTCTCGGTTGCGGGTATCGATCTGCTCACCGATCCCATTGGCGCAAAGAGAAGGATAGGCTATCTTCCCGAGCAGCCTCCCGTTTATCTTGATATGACGGTGGACGAGTACCTCGAGTTTAACTATCAGCTCAAGGGTTGCAAGCTTGACCGTGAGGAGCACTTGAAGCAGATCTGCGACACCGTGAAAATCGGCGACGTGCGCAAGCGTGTTATCCGCAATCTTTCCAAGGGGTATCGACAGAGAGTTGGCGTGGCGCAGGCGCTTATCGGCAATCCTCCAGTAATTATTTTTGACGAGCCTACCGTAGGTCTTGACCCCAAGCAGATAATCGAGATCAGAAGCTTGATAAGATCCCTCGGAAAAGATCACACTGTGCTCCTTTCCACCCACGTGCTCAGTGAGGTTCAGGCAGTTTGCGATAGAATAATTATTATAAACAGGGGTAAGATAGTTGCCGACGAGAAGACCGAGAATATCACCAAGATTGTCGAAAACAATCGCCGCTTCAACGTGAAGATCTGTGGACCTCAAAAGGAGATCCTTGATATGTTGAAGGGAATGAACGGTATCGCGTATGCCGAGGCTCTGGCACAGAAGGACGGAGATGCCCACACTTACATGATCGAAAGCGAGCCCGGTATTGATATTCGCAAAAAGCTGTTCTTTGCGGCGGCTGATAAGGGTTGGGCGATAGTTGGTCTTGAGGCGCTGGGAATGAGCCTCGAGGACATCTTTATCAACGTTGTGGACAAGACCGAGGATGAGGTCGTTGAGGCAAAGAGCAAGCGAGATAGAGGTGTTCAAAAGAGAGTGAGAAGAACCAGAACCACCCTTGAAAAGGATATTGCCAAAGAGCTTGTAAGTGATGCCGAGCAGCGCCGAGAGGACGCGGCGGGTGAGAAAGTCACATTTGACGACTGATAAATTTTGAAATTAGACTGAAAGGACATAATACGATGTTCGCAATATACAAAAAAGAATTGCGATCCTATTTCATAGGCCCAATAGGATACGTTTTTGCAGGTGTATTTCTTTTGATAGCGGCGCTTATTTGCTGCTACACCACCCTGCTTTCACAGAGCTATGACACCTCCGCTTTCTTCACGGTGATGATATTCGTGATGGCGGTGCTTGTTCCTCTGCTTACAATGAAGCTTTTTTCCGACGAAAGAAAGATGCGCACGGAGCAGCTTTTGCTTACGGCACCTGTGTCTCTTACCGGAATGGTGCTTGGTAAGTTCTTCGCGGCGTTTACCATATTTGCGGGATGCATGGCGGCGACCTGCATAAATTTCCTTCCTCTTTACGTCATTGCGGCGACTGAGGAGGGAAGTGGACCCGTAGGCGCGCAGATAGTGGGCGGAATGATAGGTCTTATCCTTATCGGAGCGGCATTTATCGCTATCGGAACTTTTGTGTCGTCCTTGACCGAAAATCAGCTGGCGGCGGCTATAATCACCATTTCCGCAATACTTGGCTTTATTGGTGTGGGACTTTTGTCTTCTCTTATTGATATTTATGCGGTAAGAGTTGCTCTTACCTGGATATCTATTATTGGACGATTTGACAACATGGTCAACGGCGTGTTTGATATTGCCGCGGCGGTATATTTTGCATCCTTGGCGGGAATATTCGTATTCCTCACCATAAGAGTGTACGAAAATCGCCGCTGGAAATGATATGCTTCGGCTTTTGAGGTTTGTAGAGGTAAAATTATAATGAAAAATCACATCCAAAGCCGAAACGTGAAATACGGTACTGTTTCCATCACGCTCACAGCGTTGGCAATCGTTGCCGTTCTCATTTTCAACGTGATTACGTCGTTGATGGCAACGAGATATGAGTGGCTCTATATCGCGCTCTCTCCCGCAAGCACCTTTGAAATAAGTGAGGAGTGCGAGGAGTATTTGCAGGAGTACGTTATAGACGTGGCTAACAAATACAATTCGGATAAGCCCGAGGCAGAGCAAAGAAAGCTTGTTGTCACCTTCTGTGAGGAAGAAAAGGTTATCCTTGAAGAAGATTGGAAAAAGTACGTTTACGATTCGGTTGTACAAATAAAAGAACTATTTCCCGAGTATATCGAGGTTGATTATCTCGATATTTGGGAGAATCCTTCCAAGGCTCGCGAGATGGGAGTTACATCTATTACCAACGTTGTTTGCTCCTTTGGAGATAAACACGAGGCGTTGGATATGAAGGATTTTTATATCTATGACAATGCATACAGCTCAACTCCCATAGCATATAACGGCGAGAAGATGATCGCTGCGGCGCTTATGAGGGCGGTGCAGGAGGAGAGTCCTGTTTGTTATTTCACTGCAAATCACGGCGAGGCGTTTGACGGTTATGAGTTTATGCGCGCGGTGGTTGAGTCGGGATATACTTTGGGATTTTTGGATCTTGCCAACGATCCTATTCCCGAGGATTGCTCGCTTTTGGTGACATTTGATCCTAAACAGGATCTTGTGGCGGCAAATGACGTGTCTTCCGTGTCCGAGGTTGATAAGCTTGAGGCTTATATGAACGCGGGCGGAAAATATATGGTGTTTGTTTCTGCCGATACCTTTGTGTCGGGCTCAAGGGCGAATCTTGAAGGATTTTTGGCTTCTTGGGGTATCACCTATGTTCACGAGACCGGCAGTGACGGCACAGAAAAGTGCTATCTTATAAAGGATTCTTCCAACTCCTTGTCCGTTGACGGTTATACCGTGCTTGCCGAGAACGTTTCTTCGGGCAAGGGTGGAGAGATAATGGCGGACATGCCTCAAAATAACGTGTTCTCTAACTCGACCTGTATCAAGTTTTCCGAGAATTTCGTTGGAAATGGAAACGGTAGCTATACTGCCACCGTTGGTGAAAATATTCGTACCGTCAGCCCATTGATCCTTTCTTTCGACAGCGCTGAGGCATGGGCAGGAGGCAGAGCGGTAGCCAGAGCATCGGACGAGCCTTTTGTGCTTATGGCAATCTCCGAGCAAGAGTGCGCGAGCGGCGAGAAGGCATGCTTGATCGCATCCGCTTCGGTTAATTTTGCAAGTGACGACCATATGAAGTCTGCGGTTATCGGTAACAGCAGAACGGTTATGGGTATCTTTAAGTATATGGGCAGAGAAAACGCCCCTGCCAACCTGACATTTCAATATTTTGCAGGCACGGAGATCGAGTCTCTTACTACTAAGACCGCAAACACGGTAACTGTGATGCTTGCACTTATTCCTACGGTGATCTGTGCCGTGGCAGGTGTAGTGGTGCTTGTAAGGAGAAGATATTCATGATCTTGAAATTTAAAAAACAAGAGAGGAGGAGCTCGTGTGAAAAAGCAAATTAAAAACGCGCCCGAGGCACAGGGTGTCGATAGTGAGAGAATATATGCTAAAAAAAGTGCCAAGGCTTTAACGCTTATCACCTGCATAGTGGTAGCGGCGGTTATTCTGTTTAATATCTTTTTTTCGATCATCGGGGATACGGCCATGCTTTATATAGATATCAGCCGCATCCAGTATAACACGGGAACCACCAATCTCTATACTCTTTCTGATTATTGCAAAGATGTTATCGAAAATAGAGCGGTTTCAAAAATATATGGCTTTAATGAGCAGAGCGGAGAGGATCAAAAGGTTAAAATAATCTTTTGTGCAGATAGAGATATAGTTGAAAGCAACGAAATGACAAGGTATGTCAGCTATACCGCTCGTGCTATAGCAAAGAGCTTTCCGGAATATTTTGAAGTAAGCTATATAAATATTGTCAAAAATCCCTCTGCGGTGCAGAAATATAAGACTACCTCTGCGGCTACCATCAACAACTCCGACGTTATAGTTGAGTTTGGAAGTGAGTATCTGGTGCAGGGAATCAATTCTTTTTATCTGACCGACACTGATACCGATGAGACCTGGGCTTATAACGGCGAAAAGCGTCTTGCGGCGATGATACTGTCGGTAACTGCGGCTGAAACTCCCATATGCTGTATCACATACAATCACGGCGAGCTTCTTTTTGAGAATAGTAACGAGATAAAGGTTAAGGAAGAATATTCTACCTTTATTAAGCTCATAGAGGGCGCAGGATATGAGGTGCAATTTATAGATTTTGAAAGGGATGAGGTCCCTGCGGATTGCAGGATGCTTATCACCTTTGCTCCCACCGAGGATTTTAAAGCATTTGGAAATCTTGGTGAGAATGGTGTTTCGGAGATAGAGAAGTTAGATAAATATCTCGATGCCTCCAATGCATTCTTCTATATTTGCGACGCGGATACCCCTGTTCTTTCAAGCCTTGATGAATATCTTGAGGAGTGGGGAATTGTGGTAAAAAGAGACACAAGTCTTGCGGGCATCACTCAAAATTTCAGGGTTGAAGATATTGTAAATGCCACCACTGTTGATAACGGCAAAACATTTGTAGGAAACTATGCGGTTGGAGGAACAGGTGCGTCCTTGACACAGGATATGAGAGATCGCAATTATCCTCCCAACGTAATATTCGGAAACTGTGCGATAATCGAGCCTCCCTCGGAGACCTATGTTAAGCTGTATTCCCAGGTTGAGGACGGTTCAAATGAGCCTTCTTATCAGTATTTCTCCTATTTTAGAAACGGAGTATCTCGTGAGATGTTCAGCGTATTCACCACCTACGATACCGCTTCTGCATATGCGGGAAATGAAACCGAAATAGCAACTGCCGCTAATCTGTTCCAGCTTATGACGGTAACTCACGAGCTTAGATACGTTCAAGAGGACAACTACACTACCATAGACCAGCCCACTTACGTTATTTCACTGGCTTCTACCGAGTTTTTGACGAATGTCGTGCTGGATTCCACGGCGTATGGAAACACTGACGTTGTGTTGTCTGTTCTTCGCAACACAGGAAATGAGATAGTTCCCGTAAACGTACCTCTTAAGGCGTTTTATGAGTACAATGTGCAAAGCAACGCCGCGTATGTGAAGAGCAATCCTATGGTATGGTTCTGGTGTCTTACTATAATTCCTCCCGTAGCCGCGCTTATAGGCTGTGTGGTGGTAACGGTTCGCCGTAAATATAAATAAAATGCGGGGCTAAAGCCCCATTGATCAAGGAAAATTATGTTAAACAAAAACAATCAAGTAAACAATGCGCCATCTGCCATTGAGAGGGTTAAACGCCGCTCAATGCTGAAGAAGCAACGCTCTGCCATTGTCATAGTATCTGTGGTGATAGCGCTGCTTATTGTGGCTGCATTTGCCGTGAATTATCTAATAGACATATACGTCTTTGCGGATGCGGACGGAACCGAATATTACGTAAGAAAAATAAATGGTTCCTATGCCCTTTGCGACAAGGACGGCGATGTTTTGGATAAGATCAACGGCTATTATATAACCAAGCTGGGAACCGAGGTTCTGGTTGATCCCGGAACAGGAAGCTGTAAGGTGTATATTGCGGTCGATATCGACGGTACAGAGGAGCTTGGATATGGGCAGAATGTGCTTATTTTCAAGCAGTTGACCTACGATATGTCCAAAACTGAAGATGAGTCTATAATTATCAAGAGCATAGAGGTTCATAATCAGTACTGCTCCTATGCGTTTGAGCGCGAGACCGGAAATCTTTTTAAGCTAAAGGGTTTTGAGGGAACTCTGTATGATCAGAACAGCTTTGCACAGCTGGCTGTATCCTGTGGTTATACCATTTCTTCGGTAAGACTTGAGTCCCCTAAGCGTTTGGAGGACGGAGGTATCGATTACTCGGAGTATGGTCTGGCGGAAGAAAAGCGCACGAGGACCGAGCTTGACGAAAACGGCAACGAGATAGAGGTGGAGTATGACTACACTCCTTCTTGGTACGTTATTACCACTATGTCGGGCGATGAATATAAGGTGTATATTGGCGACATGACTGTAAGTGGTGACGGCTACTATGCAAGGCTTGAGGGCAGGGACAGAATTTATGTCTTGGCTGATTCGGGATTTTCTGATCTGGTTTTGCAGACCGTAGAGAAATTCGTTACTCCGATGATCGTATATCCTACCGCGCAGAACACCTACTTCGATGTTCGTGATTTCATTATATATAGCAATATAGATCACGATGCTATTACTGCCGATATTGATGCTATGTTTGGCTCTAATGACGAAAAGGAAGAGATCACCGAAGAGGAGTTTGACGAAATATATAGCCAGCTTCTCGAAAAAAACAGCCACAAAGTTTGCCATTTGTCGTATCAAAACACTCTGGTAAGAGAAGGAACTATTTTTGAGCATACCCCTTATGTCTCAAAGCTGGATTATGCCAGCGGTTACAGAATTAATTCTGATACTGTAGATAACGCACTGTATGCACTTTATACTACGAATTTTACCGAGGTCATCAAGCTATCTCCCACCAAAGAGGATCTTGAAAAATACGGTCTTTACGAGGCTCCCTATATGATCCTCTTCTACTATAGCACTACCGACTCCGATGGAAAGACGGTGCTGGTTGAAAATCAGGTATTGGTAAGCGAAAACACCGATGAAGGAGTGTTTTATGCATATTCTCCCTTCTATAATATGATCGTGGGAGTCTCGGAGAGTAGCTTTGGATTCCTTGAGTATGAAGAGCTTGCATGGTACGAGTCTAATTATATCCGCATGGATATTGCTCACATTGAGGAGATCGCCATAGAGTCAAATAAGGTTTCGGTCAATTTCAGAATCGATGATTCTGTATCTAAATACATGAACTACTCCTATAAAGTAGGATCTAGTTTTGTAGAGGGCGATAAAACCTATAAGATCTCCAAGAAAAACGGAAAATACACGTTGGCTTGTGATGATACGGCGGTGTCTGCGGTCTACCAAGGCGATTTTTTGGTCACGCCCGCCCAGTATACCCCCGGAGAGGATAGCCAGTACGGATACATGTTCTATGAGGCTAAACAGGTTGATACCAATAGCGACGGAAAAGACGATGCTATAATCGTATATTATTATAATATTTACGGTACTCGCGGCAACTACTACCTTGCGGCTGTCAAAAGTGTGATGGATATGGAAGGTAACTTTGTTGGCAAAGACGAGGTTGTCAAGTTCGATTCTCAAAAGAACACCGAATTCTTTATCAAGAGCAACTATATCTATATTACCGATAAGAACACCTATATAGGATGGGCTCTTGATGAGGCATATATGGATCAGAGTAAGTATGGAAGCAATCTTCGTGGAAGATGGGGAAGCGGAAATATTTACAGTACCGCCGACGGTCAGACTATTCTCGTAAATTCCGAAACCGGCGAGTGGGGATATCTTAGCGGTACATCCTGCGGTGTTTTCTTTGCCGGAAAGGACACCAGCCGCCTTGCGGGCAGAGCGCTGAAGATTCCCGAGATAAAGGAAAACGGAAAGTATAAGCAGTATGCCGAGGTTTATTATCCCACCACCGAAAATGACCTGATACAGGACAGCAACGGCAACATAAAGGTGGTAGATAAAAAGACCCGAGAAACAAGAGCCGCAACATATGAGGATTGCACCATTGGTGTATGGTGTAGAGGCGCATATTATGCCACCGAGGGTGGCAATCTGGTTGCTGTAAATGAAAGCACGGGAGATTGGGGCGTTGTAACGTTGGTTAGTAGCGAAACCTACGTGGCGGAGCTCTTTGCCAATGATACTAAGCTGGATTACGTTATTACAACTACCAATCATGCAGGAAATGCTGTAAAGTCTACTGCTATGGATAATTTCAAGCAGTTTTACGGAAGCCTGCTTTATGCTTCCTTTGACGGAATGGCAGATCTTAGCGAGCAAGAAAAGGCGAAGTTTAGACAGCATGACGATTTTGCCACCGGTGAAAATAGCTGTCAGCTTAAAATCACCGTCAAGGCGTGCGATGCCTACGGAAATAGATTTGACGTGGTTATCCGTATCTATCAGTACACAGAAAGAAAATCATATATTACCATTGAAAGTGTCTCTCCCGATGACGGATATGCATCGGATTCGGAGAGCGCATACGGAAACTTCTTTGTCGCACGTTCCTTTGCAGATAAGATTATTGAGGACGCAAAGAGAATTATCAACGGAGAAGAGGTCGTTTCCGATAGTAAGCGATAATTTTTGAGAAAAAGCAATAAAAAGTCCCGCAAAACGATCAAATGTTACGGGTTGCGGGGCCTTTGTTGCTTTTTTATGAACTAAAAAATAATTTTATGAATTTTTAAAAAAGGTGTTGACAACGCACCTTGATTGTGGTATAATAGTCAAGCGTTCAAAAACGCACGTCAAAATGGCGGGATAGCTCAGTTGGCTAGAGCAACCGGTTCATACCCGGTAGGTCATGGGTTCAAGTCCAATTCCCGCTACCAAACAAAATGCGGATATATATCCGCATTTTGTAAATAAGGCCCGTTGGTCAAGCGGTTAAGACACGGCCCTTTCACGGCTGTAACATGGGTTCGATTCCCGTACGGGTCACCAAACGTAACAAATCCGAACTATTTCGTAAATCGAAATTGGTTCGGATTTGTTTTTTACTATTAAACTCTCATAATGACGCTGTTTCGGAGCGAGGTCACGCGACCTCGCTCTTTTTCTTTTTCTCGGCTTCCTGTCCCGCTTTCCACTCGGCAAATTCTCTCTGTCCCTGCTCCGATTCAAAGTATGCTATGATATCCGGCAGAAGGCAGCGAGCGATTTCCATGCGGATGTGGTCTGGTATCTGCGGAATGTGACTCTCTCCACGTGTGCTACGGAAAGCAAATTCGAGGCGCAGAAGGAAACGCTTGAACCAACCCGCGTTGATATATTCCTCTCGCAGAAACCAAGTGGCGAGGATTTCTTGTTCTTTCCTCAGCCGTTCCGCTTCTTCTTGACGCTGTTTACGCTGAACTTCTTCCCAATCCTCAATGTCCTCGCCCTCACGAAGCACGGTACGGTTATCGTGAATCAGAGCGTTGACACGTTTCCAAAACTTTTTCCAAGTCATATCATCATCCTTTCTCACATCGTAATTTCAAATCCTTCGTCCTCGCCATCGTCAACATCATCCGTAGGCGATGGCTTGGATTTAGATAGTTCTATCACAACTCCTACAGCGCCACCTACGAGAACACCTGCAACAGAGGCAGCGTTTCTTGCTTCCCGCTCTCGCTTTTCTTCCTCAGATTCCTCGCCGTCATCCTCGATGATATTGCCTACATTTGCAATCCCACGTGCACCCATAAGAGCAGCACTAACAGCATCGGTACTGCTGTGAGAGCGAGTCGGAGCCACCACAGTGCCTCGTCCCGACGAATTCTTCTGTCGATAACTTCTGAAGCTCTCTCGCTCGCTTTCCCAACCTGTTCGGTAGCTTCCTTCGTCACCTTGTGTAGAGCCGTTTCCGTTGCCTCTTTCTGCGCCTCTGCCGCCTTCATCATCTTCTCGGTGTATATGCTCGCCTCGCTCGACAGAACCGCCCTCTGTGCCGACAACTCCGCTGACAGAGCCGCCATTTGATGCACCGTTTCCGTTAGCCGCATCCATTCCTCTGCGCTGATCTG
>JAZOMF010000023.1:0-1986 GCA_045653805.1 Eubacteriales bacterium | reverse complement strand
GAGCTTCGCCATATCTTTGCAAAGGACACACTCTTTTGGCTTGATACCGAGAGAGGCGACGGAATCAGATACGATGAAAACGAATGCTTCTCAAATGAATACGACGAAAGAGAAGTCAAAGAGGCATATTCGAGTCGTATCAAAGCACTCTCTAATCGCAAGGCAATTGTTGTGGTGCTTTATGATGAGGAGGGCAAAATATGAGATTTGGGGAACTCAGACCGTTGATCACGGGGGATACGATCATATTCCTCAAAAACGAGGCGGGTAACCCGCTGGGACTAAGAATACAGGATGGCTTCCCGGCTCGGTATGACAGATGCATCGTGAAGTCCATAAGCGTACAATTCTATCCAGGCTACGGAAGCAGACCTGTTATAACTATTATCGTATAAAAGAAAGGATAAAAATTTATGATTACACAAGGTGAATTTGTAAAATTGACGTGGGATACGGTTGCAAATTTTGTAACGTATGCTATAGCAAAAATTCTTGAGCTTAATTTTCCCTGTACTGCGCACAGTGATGCATCGGACTATTGGGCAATTCAATTGGAAGACAGAATCGATATGAAAAAGCTTAATAAGATATGCGATTATATTGGTGCTTCCGATTCTGACAGAAGAGAAACCTTCCCAAAGGACGACTTGGAGAAAAACAGAGGAACGAAATCTCTCGGTATGGGAATTGCTTCGAAGCTTCTCAGACTCAAAGTTGGATACACATGGGAAGCGGCTTTCCCTACCGAAGATGCCTTGTGGCTTGTGGGCTGCAAAAAAAATGAAAGTTTCACTTTGTGCGGGACGACCGTCTATTTGGATATGCTGAAAGGTAAGGATGAATTGCTCGATTATATGATGGCACACGGGTGCAATCACGATTCAATTCATCAGTTTACAAAGGTATATCAGGATAGGTATCAAAGCCAGCTTTTCTGGCACGTTCCGTACTGCCCGGGGGAAGATCACCTCGGCGTGTATTTCGTGCTTGTAAAGGAAGGCGTGCTGATGCTTCCTTATGACGATGCAGATAAAATCAGTGGGGCAAAGTTTCATCCGGAGTATGCCTCGTTTGTAAACGCCTCAACTGTCTTTAAGTATCTTCATGATTTTAATTCGTTCGCTTCCAGCGTCGATTGCGGATTGGAAAGTTTGAATGAGTTTCTTCAAAGAAGGGAGCACGGAGATGAGTAAGAAAAAAGTGGATTGGATCATTCATATCGTAGGCAACGGTATCGTATGCGAGGAGTGCGGAAAAGTGGAGAATGGGTTCAAGGAAAACCTCTGTAATGCTCATACACACGGTATGGCAAGATACAGCCATCTTGACTTCCAGATGGTTCTTGCAACGGCACCGCATGAGATTGGGAGAATTCTCAATTCCTTCGGCTTGATGGTTCAGAACGGGTACAGATTCACGGACGGTGAGTACATAGCCGGTATCTATGAAGACTGTGTTGTGCGAGTGCAGAAATTCTGGGAGACAGACCGTGAGGTATTTCGCGTGATCATCCCGGATAAAAACAATATCTTTCCGGAAGATCCGAGCTGTGAGGAACCGTATTGCTATCAATTGCTGAAAACGAGTGAGTTGGAGGAAGAGTAAATGAGCGAACAAGAGAAAATTAAAAAGCTTGCGAAGGATCTCTGCCTTGTAAAGGAGAGCTGCAACGACGTTTGCAATCCCGAGGAGTGCTGCGCGGCGTATAAACACGCAAAAAAAGCAGTAGCGGCAGGATACTCCCCCAAACCCGAAATGACGGAAGACTGTCCGTTCTGTGCAGCGCTTGCAAAACACAAGGATAACGATGAGTACTATAATCAGCGTCGCCGAAACAGCGATGATTACGTGCACGAATATACTGCAGCCTTGGTCAGCCAAACGTACTACAACGGCTATCCTACCGGGAAGGTAACAAGCTATAATCATACTCTTAACTACTGTCCCGAGTGCGGCAAGCTGCTTATGGAACCTTTATTTGAAATA
>JAZOMF010000022.1:0-19158 GCA_045653805.1 Eubacteriales bacterium | reverse complement strand
GGGAAGAATCCATGGTATTAGATTTGACCTTTTAGGTATCGATGTCACTACTCCCGGTAAGAACGAGTTCGATATTTGCTTCGCAGCATTCTTCAGAAATGAGACCGAGGCTACAAATTATGCATACGAGTTCTTGGGCATAAACATCTATGAAAAAGGCTACAACGACGGATACACCGCTGGATATGATGTAGGATACAACGCGGGATACGCAGACGGATTTGACGGCAAGATCAGCAACTCTACCCTTGACAAAATGGAGCCCTCCGACGATACCGATCGGTATAACGTGGGATACACAGACGGATACAACGACGGATTAAAAAGCGGATACAACGCAGGATACACATTCGGACTTAATGAGCTTTATAACAAAGGCTATGCGGCAGGCGCCTCGGCAGGAACTGTCGAGGGTCAGGAAAGCGGCATAAGGGACGGTGTTGCCGGAGCTTACAAGGATAGCTTCATCGTAAAAGAGCCTACCGACAACTCAGGTTATCAGCAAGGATATGTCAACGGATACAATGCACAATTCAGCATCTTTTACGAAGCAGGCTTCAAACAGGGCAAGCTGGTATATGATGGATTACTATCCGCAAAGACCGAGCTTCAGAACAAGATAGACATTAAGGCAGACGCTGAGGCAGTCAATGCCGCTATTGAGAACCTCCAAAACGCCATCGACGTGCTTGAAAGCGTTAAGGACAATTACGTAGCTGCCGACGCTGCTCTCAAGTCCGAGCTTGAGAAAGAGATAGAGGATGCCAAGAGCTCCGTGATCTCTGCGGCAGAGGCTCTCGTTAACGATGCAAAGACCGAGCTTCAGAACAAGATAGACACTAAGGCAGACGCTGAGGCAGTCAATGCCGCTATTGAGAACCTCCAAAACGCCATCGACGTGCTTGAAAGCGTTAAAGACAATTACGTAGCTGCCGACGCTGCTCTCAAGTCCGAGCTTGAGGCGACTATCAAATCCGCAAAGGATTCCGCAATAGGAGCAGCAGAAGAGCTCGTTAACGATGCAAAGACCGAGCTTCAGAACAAGATAGACACCAAGGCAGACGCTACCGCCGTTTACACAGCCATCGCCGGTCTGCAGTCCGCCATTAATACACTGAACAGCGTAAAGGCCGATTACGTATCTGCGGACTCAACTCTTAAGACCGAGCTTCAGGGACAGATCGACACCAAGGCAGACGCCGACACCGTCAACGCAGCCATTGCCGAGCTTCAGGCAGCCATCGACGCACTCAAAAACAGCTACGAGGAAGGCAGATCCGCAGGCTATGACGAAGGCTACGAGGCGGCAAAGCAAGAGCTTAAGAGCAGCAACACCTCATCCGGTTGCCAAGGCACAGTTGGAAGCGGAATGATAATTCTCATTTCTCTAATATTCCCCGCCGCGCTTTTGACGTTCAAGCACAAAAAAGATGAATAATACAAATCCCTCCGAGGAATTGCCTCGGAGGGATTCTTTCATTATTATATATTACTTCTTATAATACGCCTTAAGGGTCTCTGCCGCCGCGTAGGACGCGTAGGACGAACCGTGGGCGTTATCCTTGGGTATCGAGTCGTCGGGCTCTAGAACCACAGAAACGATTATTTCGGGGTTGTTATAAGGTGCGGCGCAAACGAAAAGTCTGTTGTCATTTTTGCCGGTTCCTCTCTGCGCAGTTCCCGTCTTACCGCCAACAGTAACAGGCAGCCCCGACATATAGTAGGTAGCCGCCGCATCATTCTCCACCATCTGCTTCATTCCCTGTTTCACCGTAGCCACAGCGGAGCTTGACAAGGAAACGCTGTCAAGGATTTCGGTTTCATAGGCGTACACAAGCTCGCCGCTGTAGGTTCTGACCTCTTTGAGAAGATGAACAGAATATCTCGTTCCGCCATTTAGCACGGTGGCAATATAGTTTGCTATCTGGACGGGATTGAACATATTTGTGGACTGACCAATAGCCGCCATAACGGTGTCTCGCTCGTTCCACTGCTGACCAACACTCACAACATAGTCGGGACCCGCCAAAATCCCCGTGCTTTCTCTTATCTCGATGCCGGTAGGCTCGCCAAGACCAAACGCCTTACAATATTTATTCATCGCCTCGATGCCCATAACAGGGCCAAGCTCGTAGAAATAACAGTTACAGGAAACCTGCAAGGCATAGGTTGCGTTCACATTCCCGTGCTCACCGGGGTGTATCCAGCACTTATTGCCATACACCGGGTCGGCTCCTGCGCAGTAAAACGATGTTTGAGAGTTGACCGCACCCGTGGTTATACCTGCCGCCACCATGCCCACCTTAAAGGCAGATCCGGGGGTATAGGCATTAAGCGCGCGATTTAGCAAGGGATTATGAGCGTCCCCTGCCAGGTTATTGTAGTCCTGACCGTAGGTAGTCAGATCAAAGGTGGGATAGGACGCAAGCACCAGAACGTCACCATTTTTAGGGTCGATAGCAGTTATTGCACCCGCGTGGGCATCACCAACGAGATTTACATTTCTTGCAAGCGCCTTTTCTGCAGCAATTTGCAGGTCTATATCAATGGTAAGATACACATCCTTGCCGGGAATAGGCTCTTTTTCAACGTGACTTCTGATAATATTACCGTTTTTATCTTCTACGATCACCCGAACTCCATCAACTCCTCGAAGATGTTCCTCAAAAGCCGCCTCGCAACCATCGATTCCGACGATATCATTCATATTATATCCCAGCGCCTCATAATACTCCCAATTCTCGGCAAGGATAGCACCAGTTCTCCCCAAAATGTGCGAAGCATAGCCGGGATAGGCATATTTTCTCTCAATTTCAATCTCGAAATCTGCACCTACAAGCCTCAGTTCCTTGATATAGGTCACAAACGAAACATCAACGTCCTCCGCAAAGGTATATCGAACATAGGGAGAGAAATCCGCCACCTCCATATCGTATCTTACGCGTAAGATGGCATCAATCTCCGCATCGGTGAACATAGGCTCGCCAATCTCGTTTTTCTCGTTTATCTTATATCGGCTAATGAACCAATCCAAGATCTCACTTTCAGTAGGAAATTCATCGGGATTTTCCGAATAAAACTTATCCAGTATAGCCACCGTAAGCTCGGTCTTATTGACAGGAGCATCGGTCTCCAGCTCATCCTCGGCTATTCTTTTTAAAAGGCGATAATATATATTGGAGCTTCCGTCTCGCGCCTCGGCGGTATAGGTGTAATTGGGATAAGTTCCGCTAAAAGGGAAGCTGCTTTCGCCTCTCTGCCCCTCAGGTCCTCTCTCTTCCAACGCATTTACCGCCTGCAATATAGTCACATTTCTCTCAACTTGGGTAGCCGCCATGGCATCATAGTCAAATACCATATCGTAAGAATATTCGTTATACACAAGTTTATTTCCGTTGCGATCATATATTTCGCCACGAAGCGCCTGAATCGGCTCGGTACGAGTGTATGTTCCCGTCTCTATCTTGTCATCGGGGTCCGCCGTTGCAACTATAACAAACATTCTGGCAAAATACACCAGACATACAAGCACGAACAAAGCTCCAACAAAAGCAATACGGAACGAAGGCTTTTTAAGTAGTTCTCTCATAAAAAATCCTCCGTTCCGTAAATTTTGCTAATTATTGCCCTATCAAGGGCGATATAAGAGTTAAAATAAATTGAGTGGCATAAACCACTATCATTAATATCGCGCCAACGTTCAAAAACGACGCTGCAAGCACCTTTTTGCGAGGAGCTATATCATTAGATCGATCAAGCTTAATTCTCTTGGGGAAAACGATGGGGAATACCACCGCGCAGATCATAGCGGAAAACACAAAGGCAAGGAAGGCGTACTCCGCAAGCAGAATAAATCCGTATTCTTTAACAAACGCAAGCATCTGCTCAGTGCTTTGCATATCCAAGCTCTCGAGCGCCCGAGCCATCTCGTCGATGCCGACCGAAAGATAAGAGGTTAGAACGCTGCCTATAAAATTAATGGCGGCGTGAAGCGCTATGGTGTACCAGAGCCTGCCCGTCTTATAATAAACGTATCCAAGCACAAGACCTAATGCAAAGGCATAGAAGAACTGATAAAAATTGGCGTGCATTAGCCCGAAGGCAAGTGCCGAGAAGAATATGCAGACAAAACCGCCGTATTTATGGGTTCTGTCGATTATCAGCTTTCTGAAAACGAACTCCTCGCCAATGGGAGCGATCACGCACATAAATATAACCGTTATCCACATCTTGTCTATGTCAACCATACTTTCAAGCATGTTGCTGTAATCGTAGCCGACAAGCGCAGACAAGCCGCCCATAACAAATTGTCCAACATAAGAGCCTATATACATGAGTCCAAAGCCGACAACAAATATAAGCATCCATTCGCCAAATTTCATTTTCTTTTTGGGAAGGGCTTCACCCTTGATGCCAAACGCAAACAAGATCAATAGGAGAACCGGGAGCGCAAACAAATATAGCGATATGGGGGTTATAATATTCAAGAATAAAATATCCTCGATAAGGTCGGGGGATACTACCAACGCAATCACTTGTATCAGCAGTGCTACCGCGAGCGAGATTACAGAATACACCGTCAAGCCAAAGCCAACAGCAAAATAAGACTTTCTCGCCTCATATATCGAAAGCCAAGGCGCAGATGCACGCAAGGTCTCCGACACAGCAGAAGCAGCCTCTTCGCTATTGTTTTCAGAAGAATTCCAAAACATACCGTTATCGTTCACCGTAGCACCTCCTCACGCCTCAAGGTAATTTTATCTGTTTTTATATAATATTCCGCCAGGAATCGTAGAGGGGCGTTCTATTAGTCTTGCCAATCCAACGCACTCGCAATCCATAGGATTTTGAGCAATCGTCACGCGAAGTCCCGTCTTTTTGCGGATAAGCTCGCCGATGCCGTGAATATTGGCACCGCCGCCTACCAGCATTATGCCGTATTCCGAAATATCTCCCGCGATTTCGGGAGGAGAGCTTTCAAGCACCGAGGTGATGGTTCTGCATATCGCCTCAAGTGCAGAATTGATAGCGCCGTGAATATCATCAGAGCTGACGCGCACAGTCTGCGCACACTTGAGCCTATCATTAAGTCCACTGACGTCAAGCAGACCTCTTTGCGCACCGGAAACTGCACTTCCGATTCTAACCTTAAGCATCTCTGCGGTCATTTCACCCACAAAAAGCTCTTTCTTTGTGCGAAGATTATTTATGATTGCCGCATCCAGCTTGTCGCCCGCCAGCTTGATGGCTCTTGAGCGAACTATGCCGCCCGAGCTAATCACTGCCACTTGCGTCATTCCGCCGCCGATGTCAACTATCATACAACCCTTGGGGCTATTTATATTCAAGCCTGCGCCCACAGCCGCCGCCATAGACGAGCCTACAACGCCAACCGCCTTTGCTCCCGCCGCAAATATGGCGTTCTCCACCGCAAGCCTCTCGACCTCAGTGCAGTTTTCAGGGGTGCTCACCAGCACCACAGGACGATTGAAGAGAGACAGTGCCTCCGTCTTAACAAAATACTCGTGTATCATCATCGCCGCAACCTCAAAGTCGGCGATAACTCCGTTGCGTATTGGTCTGTAAGCCTCCATGTTGGAGGGGGTCTTGCCTATCATTTTTTTAGCATCGCTACCAAGCGCCACTACTTTATCCTTATACTTCTCCACAGTCACCACAGTTGGCGAGCGCAGAACTATACCCTTGCCCTTGATAAACATTCTCGTATTGGACGTTCCCAAGTCAAGCGCGATATGCTTTGGCATTTTTACCCCTCCTTTCATAGATTTTCGACTTACAAGTCTTTATTATTCTTTTAGCCCTTCAAAAGAGCAAAATCAATACAAAATTCTTTTTTCAAAGTGTTATAAAGCAAATTCACGGGAAGCCCCACAACGTTGAAGTAGTCTCCCTCAAGTCCTTTGACATAGAGTGATGCAAGCCCCTGCACAGCATAGCCGCCAGCTTTATCATAAGGCTCATTGGAGCTGATATAGCTCTCTATCTCGCCGTCGGTCATTTCGTCGAATATGACCTTTGTTTCCTCGGCTCCCATAAACTCCTTGTCGCCAAGGCACAGATAAAGTCCGCTGACCACCGAATGCGCCTTGCCCGAGAGCAGACCCATCATTCTTCTTGCGTCCTCCTTGTCCCGAGGCTTGCCCAAAAACTCGCCCTCGGCGTACACTAATGTGTCGCAAGCGATTATGAGAGTGTCATCGCCCTTGCCTTTCGTGTCAAGCATACCCTTTACTGCTCTTCCCTTTACCGCCGCAAGAGCGCTCACTCTTGCGCAAGGTTCAGCGATGTCACAGCTTTCGTCGGCATCTGCCACCACAATATCAAACTTCATTCCCAGATTTTCAAGTATCTCTTTTCTTCTGGGAGATTTGGATGCAAGAACAATTTTCATAGAATTTTCTCCGTATGCCTGGGCAGACTTACCCATATTATTACTCATTTTACATTATAGCACAAATAACCGTCAAATGCAAGGGTAAAGGGGCAAGTTTTTCGCAAATTTCACCAAAATTTCGACAAAAAAGAAGAGACGGTCACGTCTCTTCTTTCAATTATTAAATTAATAACTACTAATCGGAATATTCTCGTCATCGTGACCCTTTTTAATGGCTCTGACAACAACGTAATAGCTGTAATTATCGTTGACCTTAACGCACACGCGGTCGCCGATCTTTTTACCAAGCAACGCCTTACCGAGAGGCGATTCCTTGGAGAGATATCCCTTGAGAACATCCTGACGAAGGGTGGTGACTATCTGTCTCTCCTCCTCTTCCTCGTCCTCCTCAACATAGTAGGTAACTGTATCGAAAAGACACACGGCATTAGCATCCTGTTTGACCCTAACTACCTTGGCAGTAGCGATCATATTCTTGAGATACCGAATGCGGCTCTCATTGGCGTTCTTTTCCCTCTTCGCCTCTTTGTATTCGGCGTTTTCGCTGAGGTCTCCGTACTCTCTGGTTCTCTGCACCTCTGCAAGAAGCTGGGGGCGAAGAACGCACATGCGGTAGTCAACCTCCTCCTGCATCTTCTTTATATCAACGGCGGTCAATTCGTCGTGCATGACTTTATCCTTTCAAAATAGACTTATTGGCTCTGCTTTCTCAGTTTTTCAAGCAAAGACTTAAAATATTCGGGGAGCTCGATTTCAAATCGCATGAGCTCCTCAGTTTTCGGGTGTGTCAGCTCCAAGCATTTAGCGTGGAGAGCCTGACCGTTTATAAGTGACTTGTTCTGGGCCTCAAATTTGGTATTTCCTCCGCCGTAAACGGTGTCACCCACAAGCGTATGCCCTATAGACGCCATATGAACGCGTATTTGGTGCGTTCTTCCGGTCTCGAGCTTGCATTTTACATAGGTAAATCTGCCCGTGGGCGTTTCAAATCTCTCAATGACCTCGTAATGAGTAACTGCATCTCTTGCTTGACGAGCAGGATCGGTAACAACCGCCATTTTCTTACGGTCAACGGGGTGGCGACCAATAGGACGGTCAATAGTTCCGCTGTCATTCTTCACATTACCAATAACGATGGCGTGATAGATACGGCTGACGTCGTGAGTTTTGAGCTGTGCCGAAAGCGAAATGTGAGCATCATCGTTTTTGGCAACCACAAGCAATCCCGACGTATCCTTATCTATTCTATGGACGATTCCGGGGCGAATTACACCCCCAATACCCGAAAGCGAGTCGCCACAATGATAAAGCAGAGCGTTGACCAGCGTTCCGGTATATATACCCGTAGCGGGGTGAACTATCATTCCCTCAGGCTTGTTGACCACGATAATATCCTTGTCCTCATACACTACGTCAAGGGGAATATTTTCAGCGATCGCCTCATCGGATACAGGCTCAGGGAACTCTATTTCAACTACATCACCCGCGCGGAGCTTGTAGTTTTTGCCGACCGCCTTTCCCTTGACAGTAACGGCGCTACCCTCAATAAGCTTTGCCGCCAAAGAGCGCGATATATCCGCCCTAAAGGTAACAAATCGGTCTATTCTCTCGCCCACGTCACCATCAGAAACCTCAAGAGACATCACGTCAGCCTCGGTCTCCTCCTCAACACAATTATTCATCAGTTCCTTCATTTTTATCACCGTTTGCGGTTGTATCGTCATTCACTGCCTCAACCACTATCGCTTTGGCGTTCTTTTGAGCTTTGGATTCCCTTACAAGATCAATTATCATCCAAAGAGCCAAAATCCCGGATCCAACGGTAACGCAGGAATCCGCCACGTTAAACACCCACATCCAAAGATTTGGGAAGGCGCAAAAATCAATAAAATCTACAACGTATCCAAGCCAAATACGGTCGATCATATTTCCGATGCCGCCGCCCGTGATCAAGGCGAGAGCCACAAGCAAAAGCTTATTCTGCGGTTTCTTCCAAAACATATAAACAAGCACGCCTATTATGGCAACGGTCGAAAGAATCAAAAATACCCATCTGGCATCATCCAGCATGCCGAGCGCCGCACCGTCATTCAGAATCAAGCGAAAATTCAAAACTCCGGGAATGATCTTCACGGGTGCCAGCTTGGACAGAATAACATCCATCGCACCAATTTCAAGATTTTGGACGTAGATCTGCTCGATCATACCAAAATGTGACACTATTAGATATTTGCTGAGCTGGTCGAGCCCAACTATAACCAGCATCGCTACGACCGAAATAATTATCGGTATCATAAAAAACTCCTTTACAAGCGGGCTTTGAGCTTCTTCGCATCAGCAAAGAGCTTAACACCCAAATCTATCCCCTTTTCCAAGAAAAAGTTCTTGAAAGAGGTGGGGGCGTGGGGGAGGGGAAAACTTCTTTCAAGAAGTTTTTCCCTCCCCCACAGCAAAAAATTAATTAAACCAGCATCTTTCTGCAACGCTCGCAGAGGAAGCCGCCCTCGTCGTCGGTTACGCCCTCGGTGGAGTAAGACCAGCATCTGCCGCACTTGCAGCCGTCTGCGTTCTCAACCTTAACCGCGATTCCGGTCTGGGTCTCGGTGAATGCGCCCTCGGGAGCATCGCCTTTTACAACGTAAGCCGCAGAGGTGATGTAGATCTCAGCAAGCTTATCCGCGAATGCAGAAAGGGTTGCATAAGCCTCATCATCGTTTGCATAAACGGTAACCTTTGCGTCAAGAGACTTACCGATCATCTTGTTAGCGCGTGCAAGCTCAAGCGCCTTCATAACGCCGTCTCTATACTCGAAGAGCTTATCCCACTTTGCAGTGAGAGCCGCAGTTTCCTCTGCAAAGGATGCGCTGTAGATAGGCATATCGTTGAGGAATACACTCTCTACCTTATCCTTGCTTGCGTGGGGCATATGCTTCCAGATCTCTTCCGAAGTAAAGGAAATTACGGGAGCCAAGAGTCTGGTGATAACGTTAAGCACGTAATAAAGTGCGCTCTGTCCACTTCTTCTTGCAGCACTGTCTGCCTTTTCAACGTAGAGACGATCCTTCGTAATATCAATGTAGAGCTTGGAGAGCTCGATGGTACAGAATTTATTGATAGCGTGATATACGATGTGGAACTCGTACTCATCATAAGCTTCGAGACACTGCTTGACAAGCTTGTTTGTCTCCGCAATGATCCACTGGTCGATCTCAAGCATATCATCATATGCCACCATACCGGTATCGGGATTGAAGTCGCCCAAGTTAGCCATCATGATACGAGCGGTGTTACGAATCTTTCTATACGACTCGGATAACTGCTTGAAGATGTTATCGGAGCAACGGACGTCTGCGTGATAGTCGGAGGAAGCCGCCCAAAGACGAACAAGCTCCGCACCGTACTTCTTAACGATATCGTCGGGGCTGATGGAGTTACCGAGAGACTTGTGCATTGCCTTACCCTCGCCGTCAACTACCCAACCGTGGGTAAGAACTGCGCGGAAGGGAGCCTCAGCCTTTCCGGTTGCACCAACCGCGGTCAAGAGAGAGGACTGGAACCAGCCTCTGTACTGGTCGCCACCCTCAAGATAGATGTCGGAGGGCCAGGAAAGCTCTTCTCTCTGCTTCAGCACCGCGTAGTGAGAGGAACCGGAGTCGAACCAACCGTCAAGGGTGTTGGTCTCCTTAGAGAAGCCGTGAGCCTTGCCGCAGTGAGGACACACAAAGCCTTCGGGAAGAATTTCACCAGCCTCCATCATGAACCAAGCGTTAGAGCCCTGCTCACCAAAAAGCTTGGAAACAATATCGATAGTCTCATCGTTGCAAATAGGCTTTTTGCACTCGTCACAGTAGAATACGGGAATAGGAAGACCCCAATGACGCTGACGGGAGATACACCAGTCTGCTCTCTCGCGGATCATCTGGATCATTCTGTCCTCACCCCAAGCAGGGAGCCACTTAACGGGCTGGCAAGCCTCAACTGCCGCATCCTTGAAGGACTCAACCGAGCAGAACCACTGAGGAGTTGCGCGGAAGATGATGGGAGACTTACATCTCCAGCAGTGAGGATACTCGTGCTCGATCTCCTCGGCAGCGAGAAGCGCACCGCTCTCCTTCATATCCTCAAGAATCGCCTCGTTAGAAGCCGCATAGTACATTCCCGCAAACTTTCCTGCATCCTCTGTCTGGTAACCGCGATCGTCAACGGGAACGATAATATCAATATTGTAACGGCGGCAGGTCTGATAGTCGTCCGCACCAAAGCCGGGAGCGGTATGAACGCATCCTGTACCGCTGTCCATAGTAACGTAGTCAGCATTAACCACAACGCTCTTTCTGTCAAGGAAAGGATGCTGAGCGGTCATGAATTCGAATTCCTTACCCGCATAGGTCGCAAGGATCTCGTAATTCTCCACGCCTGCCGCCTTCATGGTCTTTTCTGCAAGAGCCTTTGCAAGAACATAGGTTTCACCGTTCTCCGCCTTAACCAGCGCATACTCCTCCACGGGGTTGAGCGCGATTGCAAGGTTGCCGGGAAGAGTCCAGGTAGTGGTAGTCCAGATAACGAAATATGTGTTATTAAGGTCACAAACCGAAGCGAGCTTACCCTTGTCGTCAGCAACCTTGAACTTTACGTAAATAGAGGTACACTTATCGGTCTGATACTCGATCTCGGCTTCTGCTAAAGCAGTTTCGTCCTTGGGGCACCAGTAAACGGGCTTAAGACCCTTATAAATGTAGCCCTTCTTGAACATCTCGCCGAACACCTTAACCTCTGCCGCCTCAAACTCGGGGGACATGGTGGTGTAGGGATGCTCCCAGTCACCGATAAGACCGAGGCGCTTGAACTGCTCTCTCTGGGTGTCGATAAAGCCTTGCGCGAACTTTTCACAAGCGGAGCGGAACTCGGGAATGCTCATCTTCTTGCGGTCGATCTTGTTCTTCTTCAAGATAGCCGACTCGATGGGCATACCGTGATTATCCCAGCCGGGAACGTAAGAAATCTTGTATCCCGACATTGCCTTGTACTTGTTGATAAAGTCCTTGATAGTCTTATTCAGGGCGTGACCCATGTGAATATTACCGTTTGAGAAGGGAGGGCCATCGTGGAAGGAGAATACCTTTCCATTGGCTCTGACCTCGATCATCTTGCTGTAAAGGTCGATATCGTCCCAATATTTAAGTGTTTCAGGCTCTCTCTGGGGGAGATTAGCCTTCATTGAAAACTCTGTTTTCGGTAAGTTCAGTGAACTTGTGTAATCCTTTGCCATAGTCTTTTGATCTCCAGATTTTATGTTTATATAGATTTTATTGTTTTCAAACGTATTTTTGCGCTATCAGGCGCAATCTGCCGCGCTTGGTTTCACCATCGAACCGAAGTATGTTATATTTTCCGTAGCCGCGAAGAGTCACAACGCACGGAGTTTTAACGCAAGCGTCAACTCGCTCCTCGGGGATGTAATTGACCTCGCAAAGCCCCGAGCGAATAAGATTCTGCGCCTTTTCGCGAGCAAGATTCGTAAGCGCACCCACAACACAGTCAAGCCTATTTGAGGCAACCGTGTCACGAATGTCAACAAAATCCTGCGCAGCGCCAAAGCCCTCGTCAGGAATAAATTCCTCCACAGTCACCTTGTCGCCGGCGATTCGCTCGATCCCGCTCATAAGAAAATTAAATATCTTTGGTGTGCAGAACACCACCGCGCTGTGCTCGTCCAGCACAACAATATCTCCAACCGAGCAACGCTCGATTCCAAGCGCCAATATAGACCCCAGATAATCTCTGTGTCCAAGATCGCGATATCCGCTCCCCTTGATGAATATTGCCTTGAAGGCATCTGCCATTTCGTCGGGAAAATATGTTCTTGCCTTTTCCTCTGCCCCTCCGTCAAGCTCGGAAACAAAGGAGGGCAAAACTATAAGTCTTTTTCTTTCCGCATCGGCATATCCGCCGAAGAGAAAAACTCTGTCAGCCGCGCGAAGCTCACGTGCCAAATTCAAAGCAAAAGCCGCCTCGCTCGGTGTTAAAAAATTACCGCACACAAGCTCCCCGCGCTCCGAAAGTCTGAGATGATCCTCAACTCTTGACGCGAGAAGCTTTTGTGCATCGTTAATATTAGGTTGCATTTAACCCACCACAGTGCCCAGCAAAAGCTGGATAAGTGCCAGAACCAGATAGGTCGCCATATACGCCATGTCCAATGGGGTGTCCTGGAACCAATTCATCTTTACAAAAAGCTTTCGGATGGGCATTATTGCAGGCTCTGTTAAAACGTACAGAAATCTGATAAACTTACCGTCCGCATCAAAAAACCAGCTTATGATCGCTCGAAGCGTCATAGCAAGCGTGATTATTTCGATAAACATGACTATAAAATTTATCAAAACGTAAATTAAGGGATAAAGCGGCAAAATAAGCTCCTCCGATCAAATCTCGTTTTATAAATCAGAATTAGTCCTCTGCCTCGCCGTCGGTTTCGGGAGCGATCTCGTCCTCTGCCTCCTCAAGCTCGTCTGTGGAAATATCCTCTTCTACGTCATAGGGAAGAAGAATTACGGTATCTCTGTCCGCGCGGATAAGCTTACCGTCAAGCGCATGTACTGCACCCATTACGTAGTCAAAGAGACGGAGGAAGTTATCCTTGTCAAGCTCCTCAACACAAATAACTATAACTCTGCCGTCCTTGAACGCATCAACGATAGCTGTGCTATCCTGACATGTCTCGGGAGCAAAGGTCTTCTTCATGAGGGGCTGGTTAGCTCTTGCAATAGCTCTCGCCTCTGCCTCGGACCAAGCAACACTCACCTCGGAAATGTCTCCATTGTCATATGTTTCATACTCGTTGTTCTCCGCATCATTTGTGTTGCTGACAGATTCGCCGCCATAGTAGGCATTATCCCACTCCTCTGCAGGCTCCTGCTTCTTTTTCCACCAAAGATTTGCCATTTTCATTTACCATCCTTTTTTTCAATTTGTGGCATACGCCGATTTATTTTTGAATTTTGTAAACTGTATTATTTGACGAACATGCCCCTGCCGACTCTCACCATATTTGAGCCGCAGGCTATCGCCTCCTCGTAGCTTTCCGACATACCCATAGAAAGTATTGGGTCGTCCTCTCGCCCGAGGGTTTCGTGCCAGATCTTTCTTCCCAGATCTCTCGTTTTCTCAAAGTATGGGAAATAATCCTCGCGTCTTTCGCATTTTGGTGCCATAGTCATAAAGCCGCAAAGCTCTATGTTCTCGTATTTTGCCAGCTCCAAGCAGAAGTCCGCCGCGTCTTCAGCCTCAATTCCGCCCTTGCTCTCTTCATTGCCGGAGTTGATCTCCACAAGCACCCTCGCAACAACTCCCTTTTTCTTTGCTTGCTTGTCGATCTCCGCCGCCAGTCGCTCGGAATCAAGGGAATGGATGAGATACACCTTATCGACAATGTATTTAACCTTATTGGTCTGCAACGAACCGATAAAATGGACTCTCAAGCCCTCCTTATCAAGCTTATCCCATCGCTCCAGCAGCTGCTGAACTCGGTTTTCCCCAATATCGGAAACTCCCAGAACACGATGTATATAATTTATTTCATCCACGTCCGCACTTTTGACGGCAGACATAAGAAGAATCTCTTTTTCATCCCTGCCGACATTTTTGGCCGCCACGGATATTTTATCTCTTATATCCTTAACATTTTTGTCAAGATACGAATAATCAATACTGTTTTCCATGTTAATCAATCAGCTTTCCATCATACAAGTCATTGCCCGAGGTAATTATCAGATCATTGGCTTTAAGATATGCAGGACGGTCTACCGTCTCACCCTCGCTCTCTGCCGCACTGGTATCCGCTCTGTCCATTTCGTAGGTCTTCACGATAACGTATCCGTTTCCGTTATCCTCCAAGGACACAGTGACTCTTCTGAATTCAACCACGGTTCCGACGATAATGTAAACGCCGGTCTCGCCACGAAGCTCTACAAGGGCATCGGTAGGAATTCTGTAACCGGTTTGCGAGCTCATCTCAACCTTAACGTCCTGAGCTCTGGAGAGCTCTGCGGACAGTGAAAGATCGTAGCTTGAAAATACCAGATAACCCTTACCGTTCTCGTCCACCTTGACGTTGTCAAGCACCATTTGTGCGCTCTTGCCACCGCCCATCGAATATGTTATGGAGTAGGTTTTGCCAATGTAATATCTTGTCTCGACCTCGGGCTCGGATGGCACGTACACGGTGCTTTCCTCTTCCGTTCCTGTCTCGGTATCGCCCTCGGGCTCATGCACTATCGTATAGGAAAAACGCATGACAGTTTCTTCATCGGTAGGCACTACCAAAAACCACTTCGCACTATCAACTCGCTTGCCGATAGTTCCTGCGCCATAGCCTTCACTCTTGGAGCTTATAAGCTTATCCAGATCCTCACAACTGATGCCGTCCAGCTTATCGGGAGAAAAGACATTTTCATATCCATCGGTATCTCGGAAGAAGTAAAATCCCTCTTGTGCCACCAGGCTCTGCCCCGCTCCAAAGGAATCAAGCATAGCCTTTTTATTGTTTTCCAGAGAATTGAGCACGCCCGATTCTACATCTCCCCACCCTGTGGTGATCGATCGGTAGCTAACCATTGCATCCAAAAGAGCATTTCCTCTGCGATCCGCCGAGTTAATATCACCCTTTTGTACGCTATCAATAAACGAGTAATATGACGAATCCAGCGCACCCACTATTGCCGCAAGATCGGAAACCGTTCCGCCGGTAGCGTTTTTCGAGCTTAGTCGCCTGATCTGCTCCGAAAGCTCATCAAGCTCCTTCTGCTTTTCTTCGCCGTTTGAAACCTGATAGAACGTGGCATACGTCTGATCAACGCCAACCTTTGCGCCGTCCTCAAGAAGATAATCGCAAACTCCCTCCGCAGGACGGTACATAGGGGTTTCATATCTGAAAACGTAGCCTCGCAGGTGAAGATACTCCACGTCGGTTATCTCCTGTGTGCGCTGTGTAGACAGCTTGTTGGAGAAATTATTAGAGAACTGCGCGCCCATATAGACGAACAATATAAGAACGAGAACGAGAGTGGCGACATTTACCGCAGACTGCTTATAAGTTTTAGGCAACCTTTTCATCCCCCGAACTCCACTTTCTTTAATAATTAATTTTAATTTATAAAATTCTTATATATTATATCACATCAATATCTTTATTAAAAGAGATGTAGCGAAAAATTTACAATCTCTTCAAATGTTTTTAACCCATTTTCGTCGTCAACGTACACCTTGTGAGCATAATCCTTACCCGAAAACCAGGTGACCTGCCTTTTGGCGTATCTTCTGGTGGCGGCTTTCAGCTCCTCAACACACTCTTCAAGGCTCGCTTCTCCGCAAAGATATGGGAAAAGCTCCTTGTAGCCTATCGCCTGCGCCGCGGTCACCGAGCGCTCAAAAACCCCCTCCACCATCAATCGGCGAGTCTCCTCAAGTAAGCCATCGGCTATCATTTGGTCAACTCTCTCTTCTATTCTGCGATAAAGCAGGTCGCGGTCGCCAAAGGCGAGAGTTATGACCTTGTGGTCGTATTTATCTACGATCTCGGCGTTTTTCTTGTCAATGTCGCTCTTTTTCTCGCCTGTGACAAGGCATATTTCAATGGCTCGTATTACTCTTTTAACGTTATTTTTGTGTATCGACTCTGCAGCTACACTGTCAAGCTCCACAAGTTTTTCGTAAAGAGCGTCAACGCCCTTTTCCTCGTAGAAATTCCACAATTCTGAGCGTAAATTTTCATCGCAAGCCGCACCGTCGTCATTTCCGCCCTTGAGAAATCGGTCGAGGTAAAGTCCCGTGCCGCCGCAAAAGATCGGCAATTTTCCGCGAGAAACGATGTCCTCTACCGCCCTCTCGGCATCCTTAACGTAGTCCGAGCACGAATAGGGCGCATCCGCAGGCAAAATATCAATAAGATGGTGCGGAACTGCCGCAAGCTCTTCCCTTGTAGGCTTCGCCGTGCCTATATCCATTCCGCGATATATCTGCATCGAGTCGCAAGAGATTATCTCTCCGTCAAGCCTTTTGGCAAGCTCGATGGCAAGTGCCGTTTTGCCCGATGCCGTAGGGCCTGTCACTGCAATTATTTTTATTTTTTCACTCATAATCACCCAATAAAAATGGCATCGCCATAATTTACGAAATATAAGAAAATTTGAATGTTGATTAGTAGAAATCGTCGTAGGCAAGGCGTAAGGGCACGAAAATCCCGACGGCATAGTTGCCTATGTCGAGGGGTTTGAGTCGCCCGACAACGCAGTATACGGCGATTTATACAATCAACATTGCATCCCCAAACGAGAAAAATCTGTACTTTTCTTCAACTGCTGTTTTATATGCCTCCATCACCCTTTCCTTATCGTAAAGTGCGGAAACCAGCATAATAAGGGTGCTTTGGGGCAGGTGGAAATTGGTAATAAGAGCGTCTACCGCCTTGAATTTATAACCGGGATAGATGAAAATCCCCGTGTCAGCACTCATTGCGTGAACGATTCCGTTTTCGTCGGACGCGCTCTCCAGAGTACGGCAAGAGGTAGTGCCAACGCAAATAACACGACCGCCGGCGGCTCTGCGAGAGTTGATAAGGTCTGCGCTCTCGCGTGACACCGAGAAAAACTCGGTGTGCATAACGTGCTCGTCAAGCCTGTCCGCCTTTACAGGACGGAAGGTGCCCAGACCAACGTGAAGCATAACGGGAGCGATAGCCACGCCCTTATCTTGAAGCTTCTGCAAGAGCTCCTTGGTAAAGTGAAGTCCTGCCGTGGGAGCCGCCGCCGAGCCGTTTTCGCGGGCGTAAACGGTCTGGTATCTGCTCTTGTCACTGAGCTGCTCTGTGATATATGGGGGCAGAGGCATAAGTCCTATCTCGTGAAGCACGTTGTAAATGTTTTCGTATTTTTCCTTGTCATACTCGAATTTTATAAAGCGGTTGCCCTCTTCGGTTATCTGAACCACCTCGCCAACCAGCACGCCGTTGCCAAATACCTGCTTCATGCCTATCCTTGCACGTTTGCCGGGCTTAACGAGACACTCCCAAGTATCAAGCTCGCCTTGACGGAGCAAAAGCAACTCGGTCAAAGCCTCTTCTCTGCCCTCAACGTGACCGTAGATTCGAGCAGGAATAACCTTAGAATCGTTGATAACAAGCACGTCAGAGGGATTTATATAATCGAGAATATCGTAAAAATGCTTGTGATCAATGCTTCCGGCCTCTCTGTCAAGCACCATAAGGCGAGAGTGGTCGCGCTTCTCCATAGGGTGCTGTGCGATAAGCTCCTCTGGCAGATAGTAATCAAAATCCGCCGTCATGAGGTCGGTGGGCTTTTTTTCGTCCATTTTGTCTCCATAATATCGCTTTTTGTGACGATGCCGCCTCGCAAAGCATATATTTTAATACATAATTATTCATTGTAATTATACCACATAAAATCTCGGTTTGCAATAGCAAAAAAACACATTTTTGACACTAAAGGAGATATATTTATGAGCAAAAACAAAAAATCCGTATTTAAGGGAACGGCGACCGCACTCATCACGCCCTTTCGAGGTGGCGGGGTGGATTTTGCGGCTTTTGGAGATCTCATTGACCGCCAGATCGATAGCGGCATTAACGCCATCGTCATCTGCGGCACTACGGGGGAAAACGCCACTCTTACCGATGAGGAGCACCGCGAGGTTTTGAAATATGCGCTGGCAAAATCGGGCGGCAAGGTTCCTATGATAGCAGGCACCGGCTCTAACGACACCGCCCACGCCGTGAAAATGTCGCGATTTGCCTACGCTATTGGGTATGATGCCCTTTTAGTTGTAACCCCCTATTACAACAAGGCGACCGAGCGCGGACTCATCGAAAGCTACATAAAAATCGCCGACGCTTCCGACTGCCCCATAATTCTCTACAACGTGCCCACGCGCACCTGCTGTAATATCACGCTTCCCGTATATCGAGAGCTTGCCAAGCATGAAAACATAGTAGCGGTCAAAGAAGCCTCGGGAAACATCAGTGCCGTTGCAGAATTGATTGCCGAGTGTGGCGATGATTTTGACGTTTATTCAGGCAATGACGACCAAACCCTGCCAATGCTCTCCCTCGGCGGCACAGGGGTAATTTCGGTGGTTTCAAACATCATTCCCAAGGAGATGGTTTCCCTTTGCCGTAAATGGTTTGACGGCGACACAACAAGCTGCCGCCGTCTCCACGAAAAATATCTAAAGCTTATGAAAATGATGTTCTGCGAGGTCAATCCAATTCCTGTCAAAACCGCGTGTGAATTAATGGGATTGTGCTCGGATGAAATGCGCCTACCCATGTGTGAAATAGGAGAAGATAATAAAATCAAGCTGCAAAAATTGCTTGCACAATACGAATTGATTTGACTTCAAATTTTGATTTGTCGGTGTGTCAAGAACGCCACGGCGGTGTCTTGTGGAAAGTTTTGCTCGAGCTTTTTCAAAAGCTTGTCGGAGCCGCCGCGATCGGCGGTCGCGCCCCGCAAGACGCGAAATTCCCTTACCCTTCCAAAGGGCCACAGAGGGGTGAATGACAAGCCGCAGGCTTGGCAGAGGGGAACCGCACAAGTGGGGGGTTCCCCTTTCTACACAAAGCCTTTTTAAATTGCTTACCCGCTTTTTTCTTTGGCAGTAGAGGCGCAAAGAAAAAAGCTTAGCAAAAAAGAACACGCCGCAGGAGATGTTTCGCCGCGTGCGCGCGG
>JAZOMF010000021.1:0-34156 GCA_045653805.1 Eubacteriales bacterium | reverse complement strand
TAAATTGATGTTTAGCGGTGACTTCACGGCGAAGCCTGTTGAAAGTTTTTACGTCGCTTTTTTCAAAAAGCGACCGCCCATCCAACGCGCGGAGCGTTGGTCGCCGCGCGCACGCGGCGAAACATCTCTTGCGGCGTGTTCTTTTTTGCCAAGCTTTTTTCTTTGCGCCTCTATTGCCAAAGAAAAAAGCGGATAAACAATTATAAATCGCTTGTGTAGAAAGGGGAACCCCCCACTTGTGCGGTTCCCCTGTGCCAAGCCTGCGGCTTGTCATTCACCCCTCTGTGGCGCTTAGGAAGGGTAAAGGAGATTTCGCCGCGTGCGCGCGGCGACCAACGCTCCGCGCGTTGGATGGGCGGGCGCTTTTTGAAAAAAGCGACAGAAAAACTTTCAACAATACACCGCCGTGGCGTTCTTGACACACCGACAAATCAAAATTTGAAACAAAACCGAGAGCGAAATGCTCTCGGTTTCTGCATTTATTCTTCAATTTCGTCGTATGCCTTTGTGCCCTGCATACGGCTCTTTTCGGCAAATCCGTCGATCTCCCCGCGGCACATAGCACCGAAAATGCGATAGCGCAAGCCCTTGTTTTCGCGTTCAAGAGAATGGAGTAGCTGCTTCATCTCCTCGCGCTCAGTCTCCTTATCTGCTGGGCAGGGAGAGGAGATAACGGGCATGGGATTTTTCTTTACAAACTCCTTAACCTCTTTTTCGGGCATGTAGATCATAGGTCTTATCAGCTTGATTCCAACACGAGAAAGATGTGTGACGGGGGAGAAGCAACCAAGTCTGCCCTCGTAGAAAAGATTTAGCATAAAGGTCTCAACCGCATCGTCGAAATGATGACCGAGAGCAACGGAGGTGCATCCCAGCTCCTTTGCGGCGGTGTGAAGCGCGCCGCGGCGCATCTTGGCGCAGAGCGAGCAGGGGTTTTTCTCTTTTCTCACCTCAAAAATGATCTTGTATATCTCGGTTGGGATGATGTAGTAGGGAACATCCAACTCCTCGCAAAGCTTTTTAATAGGCCCGAAATCCATACCACCCTCAAATCCCATATCAATGGTGATCGCTATCAGCTCAAACTTTTTGGGGTAGAAACGGCGGAGCTGTGCCATAGCGCAGAGCAAAGTAAGAGAATCCTTGCCTGCGGATACGCCAACGGCGATCTTGTCGCCCTCTTCTATCATATTGTAATCGTCAACTCCTCGGCGGGTGTAGCTGAGGATGCGTTTCATATTTTCCATAAATTCAATCCTAAATTTTTATTGCTCGATTTATTTGAAGAAATCAAAGGAGCATGTATCATATATTGCCTTTGCATCGGCAGAAAGTATGCTTTTTGCGGCATCGCATTTGGAGTCGTGTAAAAGGAGCGTGCGGGTGACGGTGTTTCCGGGTGCGCCGCCCTTGATGGCGCGCACAAGCACCATGGAAGGCTCGCTTTCCTTTGTGGCACAAACGAATGTGATTACCTTTGGCTCAAGCTTATTTTCGCGCATAGCGCAGAGGAGGTCAACAAGTCTGTCAGGGCGGTACACGCAGTAAAATTTACCACCGTGCTTGAGAAGACGATTGGCGCAAGCACAAAAATCACCTATGCTTCCGCAGACCTCGTGGCGTGCGATGTATTTTTCATCGTACTCATTTCTCTTGCCGCTATCTACCTTCATATACGGGGGATTTGAGGTAACAAAATCGAGCTCTTCTCCCAAATCGCGGGAGCGGAGGTCGGTGACGTTGTTATGAATGGGAATTATGCGCTCTTCAAATCCGTTAAGCTTTGCATTTTGAGCGATAAGGTCGCAAAAGCTTTCCTGCACCTCAATAGCGTATATTTTAGCCGCCTTTTCACGAGACGAAAGGAGCAAGGGAATGATTCCCGTGCCGCTGCCTAAGTCTGCACCGACTTTATTTCTGCCACCTACGGTGAAAGCCGAGAGAAGGTAGGCATCTGTGCCGAAGGTAAGACCGTTTTCGTTTTGTATTAAGTTTAAGTTGTCGTTGATTTTTGTAATGGTGGGCATTTGAACTCCTATACATAAACAAACGCCGCGTCGAGTTCGGCGCGGCGATGCTTTTAAGCATTTAACTTAATTATTCCTGAACGGGAGCGCTAACAGGGCAAGTCTCTGCACAGTTTCCGCAGTCGATGCAGGTATCAGCGTCGATAACGTACTTGCCGTCACCCTCGGTGATAGCCTCAACGGGGCAGTCAGCAGCGCATGCGCCGCAGCCGATGCAATCGTCAGTAATCTTGTATGCCATGGTTATGTACCTCCATTTTTTTAATACGATACTATTGTATCACAATTTTTTATTTTTTTCAACTACCTTTGCCGAAAAAACTAAACAAATTTTCACTTGAAAATTATGCAGTTTTGACAAAAAATATGAGTTAGCATATGCTAATGCGCTTATTCCTCGTCATCCTTTTTGCTAGCTCTCGAGAGAATAGTAACGTCATCTCTCTTGTAGAGCGCAGGGGGAGAATCGGGCTTGTCTTTAAGACGAACCTTTATAGTGCCTGCCAGAGCATTGGATTCGGTGACTACACCTACGCCGTCCTTGGTCTTAACGGTAGAGTCAACGGAAGGAGTCTTTGCACCCTCCTCGCGGTAGGTTTGATATTCGTACTGGAGACAGCACATAAGTCTGCCACAGCAGCCCGAAATTTTACCCGAATTGAGGGACAGATTCTGCTCCTTAGCCATCTTAATGGACACCTGAACAAAGTCGGAGAGGAAGGATGCACAGCAAAGAGGTCTGCCGCATGCACCAAGACCGCCCATGATCTTTGCCTCGTCACGAATACCGATCTGGCGGAGCTCGATGCGAGTCTTAAATACACTGGCAAGATCTTTAACAAGCTCTCTAAAGTCAACTCTGTTAGCGGAGGTGAAATAGAAGAGAAGCTTGGAGTTGTCAAAGGAATACTGAGCCTCAATAAGCTTCATATCGAGATTGTGCTTTTGTATCTTTTCCTGACAAATAGCAAATGCCTCGGTTTCCTTTTCTTTGTTTGCCGCATTTCTTTCAATATCGTCCTTTGTTGCTACGCGTACCACCTGGCGGAGGGGGAGTACAAGGGAGGATTCCTTAACCAATTTGTCGCCAAAGGCAACTTCTCCGAATTCAAGTCCGCGAGCGGTGTCAACAATGACGTAAGAATTGTTCTTGATAGCAAGCTCACCGTGATCGAAATAGTAGATCTTTCCGCCGGGCTTGAAACGAACTCCGCTTACATGTACCTTAGGAGAATCGTCCTCAACGGTGATTATCTCGTCCTCGATAGATACCACCACCTCTGGGGTATCATCTGCTTGACATTCGATAGCGACAACATCGGTTTCATATGTGATCTCATCGGGTTCGGCAGAAACCTTGTTGGTAGCAGCGGGTTCGATTACGTTTGACATATCGCGGTCGCGTCTATCGCCCCTGCCGCGTCTGTTTCTGCGTCTGTCGCGACGGTTGTTTCTATTACCGCCCTCGCGATTAGCGGAGAGATTTTCTTCGTTTGCCTTGGGAGCAGACGGAACCTTTTCTGCATCAGCAGAGTTGTTTCTCACCACTTCCTTTTCCGCTTGATTAACGGGAGCGGTATCAGATTCTGCGCTCTCGTTTTTCTTTATATAAAAGGGCTTTCTACGGTGATGCTTGTTGTTCCCAAAGCCCTTATTGCCGCCTTGATAGTTGGCGGGTCTTGTTTCTTTATCCATAAATAAACCACCTTTTGTGTTATTTTAAGTGTTTTTTGTCATATAAGTCCCGCGCTCAACATCATATTTGTGAGGGCAAGCTTTACGTTTGCATTTGATTCAAGGTCCTTTTTTGCACGCGCTGCGGCATCGTAGAGAGCCAGCAGACTTTTGGAGGTGAATCGAGTAGAAAGCTCCAAAGCCTCCTCGGCATCTTCGAAGAAACAGAGCGGGAGATCCTCGCTTTTTTTGAGGAGGATCAAGTCGCGAAGTGCATACTGCAAAAGCGTTATTCTGTTTATTGCCTCGTGCCTCTTTTTGCCAAAGCTACCGATAGACTCAAAAGCTACAGCACGATTAGATCTTAAGAGCAGTGACAATAGCTTTTTGACCTCGTTGCGATTTGCCAAAATACTGTCACGGGTCTTTTTATCAAGAAGCTCTATGGCGTATCCCAGGCGTCCGTCTGCAATGAACAAAAGTGTTTCAAAATCCTTGGGATTTTCGTAGCGAAGTGTTTTTGCTGTCGGAACATTTGCTATAAGATAAGATCCGATGATTTCGGGTGTAAGACGCGTTGTTCTCAGTGTGGGAGCTCTTGAACGAATCGTTTCAAGCAGATTCATGGAGCTTTCGCATAAAAGGAAGAATACCACGTATTCGGGGGGTTCTTCAAGAGAGAGCAGAAATGCATTCTGCGCCTGCTCGGTCATCGCGTCGCAATCTTCGATGATATATACCTTTACCGAAAGGTCGTTAGGCGCTATATAAATGTCTTCTTTCAGCCTTCTGATGGAGTCAACGCCCATTGTAACTCGCTCGTACTCGAGTCCGACGGTTACGATGTCGGGGGATTTGCCCGAAAGTATCTTTTGGCAGGAAGGACAGCCTCCGCAGGGGATTTGAGCATCACTTGTCTCTCCGAAAAGGTCGGTAAGCCCAACGCTTTCGCGAGCTTGACATTCGATAGCCGCCACAACACTCATGGCAACGGTATGTCTGCCGCTACCGCGTGGTCCCTCGATGATATAAGCATGAGAAAGGTGATTTTCGGCTATATCCTTGCCAAGACGGCGCTTTAATGAATCATTTCCCAAAAGAGCAGGAAAATATACGCTTTCTTCCGCCATAGCCGACAACCTCCTTGAATAAACAATAATTCATAATATTATATCACGAAAACGCAATTTTGTCAACAGGCAGTTTTTGCAAAAAACACCAAGTAAGGCAACGCTTGAAGGGTGAGGCTTCTGCTGAAAATGGATGAGTGCATCAAAACAGGTCGAAACAAAACGAATAAACGGAAAAAATTGTTAATTTTGCTTTATATTGATATGTATATTTGGATGAATTGTGCATTGACATTGGGCACTATTTGTGATATAATAAGTTAGTATTAAGGTTAAAATTCAAGTAGGCACCGAAAAAATTTTTCGAGGAGGACGTAAGATGAAAGAATCATCGCTGACAAATAAAGTAGCACGTCTTTGCTCGGGAGAGGAAACCAGAGCTTACGAATGGTTTGGAGTGCACAAAGAGGACGAAAATTTCGTTTTTCGTGTATGGGTACCCAATGCCGATGAGGTATATTTGGTTGGTTCGTTCAATGAATGGAAAAAGACTTGCCCCATGACAAATGCGGGAGGGCTTTGGACGGTCACTCTGCCGCCAAGCACTGTGGCAGACGGAGATATTTACAAGTATCTTATCGTGAGCGGTCAGAGAGAAATGTATAGGTCAGACCCCTATTCGTTTAAAATGGATGTTCCTCCGCACTGTGCATCGGTAGTTACCGACATAGAGGGATATAAATGGCACGATGGAGGCTGGATGGCGCAAAGGCGCGAGACGGCTACGGTCGGAATATATTCTCAACCATTAAACATATACGAAATTCATCTTGGCTCATGGATGCGTAGACACGATGGCAGTTTTCTCTCCTACGGCGAGATCGCCGAGGAGCTTTCATCCTACGTTAAGCAGATGGGATACACCCACGTTGAGCTGCTCCCCATAGCCGAGCACCCCTATTACGGCTCGTGGGGTTATCAGACAGGAGGATATTTTGCTCCTACATCGAGGTACGGCGACCCCAAAGAGCTTATGCGATTCGTCGACGTTATGCACCGCGCGGGAGTGGGAGTTATATTCGACCTTACCTTGGCTCATTTCCCCAAGGATGAATTCGGGCTTTACGAGTTCGATGGCAGTCATCTTTACGAGTCGGAAGACGAGAAGGCGAGAGAGCACAAGCAGTGGGGAACGGTCGCATTTGATTTTGGCAGAGGTGAGGTGAATTCCTTCCTCATGTCCAATGTTATTTACTGGATAGAAAAGTACCATGTTGACGGTATTCGTTTTGATGCGGTATCGTCGATGATATACCTTGATTACGACAAGGCGAGAGGAGAGTGGACTCCTAATAAATTTGGAGACAACCGAAATCTTGAGGCGATTGCTTTCCTAAAACGGTTGAACGAAACCGTTAAGGAGCTTTATCCCTCGGTTATCACTATTGCCGAGGAGTCAAGCAGCTGGCAGGGAGTAACTATCACTGAGGGCGAAAACGCTCTTGGATTCGATCTTAAATGGAATATGGGCTGGATGAACGATACCCTCGGCTACGTATCTGTCGGATTTAAGGACAGATCGCGTGAGCATGGTAGACTTACCTTTCCGTTAATGTATGCTTTTGACGAGAAATTCATTTTGCCGATCTCTCACGACGAGGTAACTTACGGTAAGAAATCGTTTTTGGACAAAATGGCAGGAGATTATTGGCAGAAGTTTGCGGGGGCGCGAGTTTTTGAGGCTTTGCGAATGACTATGCCCGGCAAAAAGCTTGCTTTTATGGGAAGTGAGATAGGACAGTTCAGAGAATGGGATCACGATAGCGAGACCGAATGGTTCTTGCTTGACTATGAGACCCACTACCGCCATCAGTTATATATGTCAGATCTTAATAATTTTTATTTGGCTCACCCCGAGCTTTGGCAGGTGGACAACGGCTGGCATGGCTTTAAGTGGATAGATCCCGACGATAGCCAGCGAAGCATCGTATCCTTTAAGCGAATTGCAGGAAATGGCAACGAGCTTTTGGTGGTGATAAATCTTACCCCCCGCGTCTATAATAATTATTTCCTACCGGTGACCCAGGAGGGAACATACGAGGAGATATTCAATTCCGACGATGCAAGATACGGTGGAAGCGGAGTCACCAATTCGGGAGCTGAGCTTATGAGTCGATCCAATCCCGACTTGAAGGCAGGCACAGCGGCGGAAAATATCTGCCCGTGGGTAATAAGATTCAGACTTCCGCCCCTTGGAGCAGTCGTTTTAAGACTTCAGAAAAAACGCTTTGAGGACGATTGATCGCACAAAGCATAAAAACATAATACAACTCAGTTTTTTCAATTAAATTTAATCATAGAGGAGAGGTTTTCTTATGTTTAAGAAAAAAGAATGTGTAGCTATGCTGCTCGCAGGAGGTCAGGGCTCGCGCTTGTACGCGCTGACCACCAAAACCGCAAAACCCGCAGTACCCTTCGGAGGTAAGTACAGAATTATTGACTTCACCTTATCGAACTGCATCAACTCAGGCATTGATACCGTGGGCGTTCTCACCCAGTATCAGCCCCTCGTGCTCAATGAATACATAGGAAACGGACAGCCCTGGGATCTTGACCGAATCTGGGGCGGCGTTAAGATACTCCCCCCTTATCAGGGACAGAAGGGTGGAGACTGGTATAAGGGAACCGCAAATGCTATCTATCAGAATCTTGCCTTCATCAACAGATATGATACCGAGTACGTTCTCATTCTCTCGGGCGACCATATCTACAAGATGGATTACGCAAAGATGCTTGAATACCACAAGGCCAAGGGTGCAGACTGTACCATCGCAGTTATCGACGTGCCGATCGAAGAGGCAAGTCGCTTTGGTATTATGAGCACCAACGAGGACGGTTCTATTTATAAGTTCTCCGAGAAGCCCAAGAATCCCGACAGTACCAATGCTTCTATGGGTATCTACATCTTCACCAAGGATAAGCTCCAGAAGTATCTTGAAGAGGATGAGGCTACCGAGGGCTCTGCAAACGACTTCGGTAAGAACATTATCCCCAATATGCTGGCAGCAGGCGAGAAGATGTTCGCTTATCCCTTTGAGGGCTACTGGAAAGACGTTGGAACAATCAACTCCCTTTGGGAAGCAAACATGGATCTTCTCGGTGCTGACCCTGTGCTCGATTTGGACGATCATAATTTCCGCATTTATTCAAGAAATCAGTCCGGCGGACCTCAGTTTGTGGGTGCAAACGCTAAGGTAGTTAATTGCTACATCACCGACGGCTGTGAGATCTACGGAACTGTTAAGAACAGCGTTCTCGGTGCAGGCGTTAAGATCATGCCCGGTGCATACGTTAAGGATTGCGTGCTTATGGGCGATACCGTTATCGAGTCGGGTGCTACCGTGAACTATTCTATTATCGACACCGGCGTTACCGTTGGCGCAGGCGCGGTTATCGGTGAGAGCCGTGAGACTGCAAAGGGAATTGCAGTTCTCGGTGAGGACATTGAGGTTCCCGCAGGCTACAATATCGCCGCAGGCGAGATAATTTCCGAGCTTTAAAGAGGAGGGTAGACGATTATGACAGCAGTAGGATTAATTTTTTCCAATATTCATGATACAAATATTCCCGAGCTTACAAGAATGAGAACTATCGGTTCGGTGCCCTTCGCAGGCAGATACCGTCTTATCGACTTTGCCGTTTCCTCAATGGTAAATTCGGGCATCACCAAGATCGGCGTTGTTACTCACAATAACTATCAGTCCCTTATCGACCATCTTGGAAACGGTAAGGACTGGGATCTTGCGAGAAGAAGCGGAGGTCTTAAGATACTTCCTCCCTTTATCTCCAGCTTTGATAATGCGGCTGCAAATAAGTTCTACACCTCTCGTCTTGAGGCGCTTATGGGCACTGTTAATTTCCTTTCCCGTTGCCACGAGGACTATATCGTTATGTCGGATTGCGATGTTATCTGCAACATTGACCTTAACGATGTAGTTGAAAAGCACGTAGCTACCGGTGCAGATATTACCTTTGTTACCAAGGTTGGCGAGCTTACCGGTGTTGGTAAGGATGAGGTTCTTACTCTTATCAAGGCAGACGATAATGGTAATGTGGTAGATGTTACCAGCGACAAGTTCGACGGCGAGAGCCAGCTCTACATTAATATTATGGTCATGAAGAGACAGTACCTTCTCAACGTAATAGAGAATGCTATTGCACACGGACACCATTCCTTCCTCCACGATATTATCATGCTTAATGTGGGGAAGGCAAAGTATATGGTTTACGAGTACGATGGATTCTATGCTCATATCGGCTCTATGGCAGGATACTTCGAGTGCTCTATGAAGCTTCTTGAGTCCGATGCTCGTGAAAGACTCTTTGGCGTTAAGAATCGCCCTGTTCTTACCAAGGTTCGTAACTCTGCTCCCACAAGATATTGCGAGGGCGCAAAGGTTACTAACTCCGTGGTTGCAGAGGGATGCGTTATCGAGGGTGTTGTCGAGAATTCTATCATCTTCCGTGGTGTTAGAGTCGGAAAGGGTGCAGTTGTTAAGAACTCCATCCTCTTCCAGGATACCTATGTTTGCCCCGGTGTAAGCCTTAACTGTGTTATCACCGATAAGAACGTTATGATCAAGGACGGAAGAACGCTTTCCGGACATGAGTCGATGCCCTTCTACATCGGTAAGAATATGAGCGTTTAAGCTTTTGACTCTTGAGTCAAAAGCAATGAAATCTGCCTGCGGCAGATAAAATTCACTTCGTGAATGAAATCCTTGCTTCGCGCGGATGAAATCTGAGTCAGAGCCGCAGGTTAAGGAAGAAAATCGCCCTGCGATTTTCAAATTTATTAAATTGTCCAAATAAAAATGGAGTATTTATGAAAAAAATATTATTTGTAGGCGCTGAGGTCATGCCCTTTGCGGCAACCGGAGGATTGGGAGACGTTATGGGCTCTCTTCCTGCGGCGATCAAGGCGAAAGAAAAAAATAACGTAGACGTAAGAGTCGTTCTGCCTCTTTATGCGGCAGTTAAGGACGAATGGCGCGCGCAGATGAAGGATGAGGCGGTATTTACCGTTGATCTTGCTTGGAGACGTCAGTATTGCGGCGTTAAGAGCCTTGTAAAGGACGGCGTAACTTACTATTTTATCGACAACGAATATTATTTCAAGCGCGGCGCGCTCTACGGATTCTATGATGACGGTGAAAGATACGCATATTTCTGCAAGGCAGTGCTTGAAATGCTTATTCATCTTGATTTTTTCCCCGATGTTATCCACGCCAACGATTGGCAGTCGGCTCTCACCGTGGTATATCTCAACACCAAGTATCGCTATATTGACGGACTTTCCGATACCAAGACCGTGTTCACCATACACAACATCGAGTATCAGGGCAAGTACGATTTCTCCATTCTCGGAGACGTATTCGATATGGGTCCCGAATATTACGCTCTTATGCGCTACGATGATTGCATCAATCTAATGAAGGCAGCTATTGAGTGTGCAGACAAGGTTTCCACTGTTAGTGAAAGATACGCCGAGGAGATCAAGACCCCCGAGTATTCTCACGGTCTCAATCACGTGCTTTATCGCAACGCGCACAAGCTGACAGGCATCCTCAACGGTATCGATTACGCGTATTATAATCCCGCAAAAGACAACGTGCTTTGCAAGAATTACGATCGCCGAAATATCATCACAGGTAAGGCGGAGAACAAGATGGCTCTCCAAAGAGAGTACGGCTTGCCCGAGAGAGCAGACGTTCCTATGCTGGCGATCATCTCCCGTCTCGCAACGCACAAAGGACTTGACCTTGTAAAGGCGGTTGCAGGAAATATAGTGCAGAATAATGACGTTCAGTTCGTTATTCTCGGTAAGGGTGAAGCTCAGTACGAGGAATTCTTCACCGAGCTTGAAAGAGCATATCCCGATAAGGTAAAGACTCTTCTTACCTATGACCGTGATCTTTCCAAGAAGATCTACGCTGCTTGTGACATTTTCGTAATGCCCTCCAAGAGTGAGCCTTGCGGTCTTTCCCAGATGATCGCATCCCGCTATGGCGCAGTGCCCGTAGTAAGGGAGACCGGCGGACTTGCCGACTCCATCAAGGGATATTGGGTAGATGGCGATGAGATCAAGGGTAACGGTTTTACCTTTGCAAATTATAACTCTTACGAGCTTGAGGACAGAATTTGTGCCGCTCTTGCTCTCTATGCCGACAAGGCACAGTATAAGAAGTTCGTTTCCAAGATCATGGGAACCGACTTCTCTTGGACCGTTTCGGCAGAAAAGTACATGGAAATGTTTAATTCACTTTGATCCGAATTTACGTTATCGTAGGGGAGGGGCAAGCCCCTCCCACCTACGGGCGGTCAAAAAGGATTTAACTTCTTTATGATCCGGAAATACGTGCAAAAGCGAATTTTGTCCGTATTTCTGCACCATAAAACCGCAGAAAAGCAAATTTTATCCCTGAAAGGTAGTATACACAAATGAACTACAAAAATATGACCCCCGCAGAGCTTAAAGCTAACATTGAAGTCAAGCTTTCCCGTTATTTCGGTTGCACCTCAAACGAGGCATCCAAGGAGCAGATGTATAAGGCGGTTGCTATGACCGTTCGTGACATTCTCACCGAAAAGCGCGGAGAATTTAAAAAAGAAGCTAATAAGAAAGGATCAAAGCGCGTTTACTATATGTGCATGGAGTTCCTTCTCGGTCGCTCCCTTAAGACCAACGTTTGTAATCTGGGTATGGATAAGTCCTATTCCGAGGCTCTCCGTGAGATGGGATTTGAGCTTTCCGATCTCTATGAGTGCGAGCCCGATGCAGGTCTGGGTAACGGCGGTCTTGGCGGTCTTGCGGCTTGCTTTATGGATTCTCTTTCCTCCCTTGACTATCCCGCGGCAGGCTTCTCACTTTGCTACGAGTACGGTCTTTTCAAGCAGAAGATCGTTGACGGAATGCAGGTAGAGCTTCCCGATCTATGGCTTGCGGGTGGCGAGGTGTGGCTTGTTCCCAGAACCGACCGTACCTTCGTTGTTCGCTTTGGCGGCAAGGTAGTGGAGAAGTGGGAGAATAACCACATGACCATTATTTACGAGGATGCAGAGGAGCTTGAGGCTGTTCCTTACGATATGATGATCTCGGGTGGCGACTCCAAGGGTGTCAGCCGTCTCCGTCTTTGGAAGGCAAGAACAGTTCAGAGCTTTAATATGGGCCTCTTCTCTCAGGGTCAGTATCAGAAGGCTCTTGAAGAGAGAAATAACGCAGAGGCGCTCACCAAGGTGCTTTATCCCGCAGATAACCACACCGAGGGTAAGCTTCTCCGTCTGTCCCAGCAGTACTTCCTTGTTTCCGCATCTGTGCAGAGTATAATCCGTGACCACATGGCGGTTTACGGCACTCTCGCAAATCTTGAAGACAAGGTTGCAATACACATCAACGATACCCACCCCGCTCTGTGCGTTCCTGAGCTTATGAGAATACTCATCGACGATTATTTCTATTCTTGGGAGGCAGCTTGGGAGAAGGTTGTTAAGATCTGCTCTTACACCAACCACACCGTTCTTCCCGAGGCTCTTGAAACATGGAATGAGGACCTCTTCCGTTTGAAACTCCCCAGGATCTACGCTATCGTTAAGGAGATCAACGAGCGCTTCTGCAAGGAGGCTTGGGATGCATTCCCCGGCAACTGGCAGAGAATTACCAATATGGCTATCCTGGGCTACGGTCAGGTAAAGATGGCGAACCTTTCGGTAGTCGGCTCTCACTCGGTAAACGGCGTTTCCAAACTCCACTCCGATATTCTTACCGATACTATCTTTAAGGACTTCTACAAGATGTATCCCGAGAGATTTGATAACGTTACCAACGGTATCGCTCACCGTCGTTGGCTCTGTTACTCCAACCCCGAATTGGCGGCTCTGCTTGACGAGTGCATCGGCACAGGCTACCGTCACAATCCCGTAGAGCTTGCAGAGTTCGCAAAGTTTGCAGACGATAAGGCAGTGCTTGACCGTGTACGCGCTATCAAGCACGATAATAAGATCGCTTTTGCTAATCACTTGGCGGCAAAGACAGGCGTTAAGCTTGATACCCACTCGCTCTTCGATATCCAGATCAAGAGACTTCACGAATATAAGAGACAGCTTCTTAACGTGCTTAACATTATCGGTCTCTACCTTGACCTTAAGGATAACCCTGATCTTGACGTTCAGCCCAAGACCTTCATCTTCGGCGCAAAGGCGGCTCCCGGTTATCAGATGGCAAAGAGAATTATTCAGCTTATCTGTATGATAAGTAAGGACATCGAGCAGGATCCCAAGATCCGCGAAAAGCTTAAGGTAGTGTTCCTTGAAAACTATGACGTATCCACCGCAGAAATACTCATTCCTTCCGCAGACATATCCCAGCAGATCTCTCTTGCAGGTAAGGAAGCCAGCGGTACGGGTTGTATGAAGCTTATGATCAACGGTGCTATCACTATCGGTACTCTTGACGGAGCAAACGTTGAGATGCTTGATGCGGTTGGGGAAGAAAATATGTATATCTTCGGTCTTAAGGCAGACGAGGTTGAAAAGCTCTGGCTTCAGGGTTACAGAAGTGCCGATTTTTATGCAGGCAACGAGCGTCTCCGCCGCATAATTACCTTCTTGACCATCGGTTTTGCAGGTGAGAGCTTTGCGGACATCGCAACCTATCTCCTTTCGGGCAACGGTGTTGCAGACCCCTATATGTGCTTGGCAGACTTCGAATCCTATCGCAAGACCCACGAGGAAATGATCGCGGCATATCAGAATCGCGAGAATTGGACAAGAATGTCTCTGCTTAACACTGCGGCTGCAGGATATTTTGCGGCAGACAGATCTATTGACGAGTATGCGGAGAAGTTCTGGAACTTGAAGCCCGTAAAGTAATGCCTTGATAATTTGCGTCATACTATGTTGCTCCTCGCAAGCAGCTTGACGTAGGTACACTACGCCTGCGCTTTGCTTGCTGTGGTGCGCCTTGTCTGACACAAATTCTCTGCGGCATCGCATTAATAATATTATTGTAGAGGCGACAATCAGGTCGCCTCTGCAAAAATTTGTTGATTAAACGAGGAACGTTATGCTCCCAAAATTATACTTTGAAAATGACAGTGCCTCAGACGTGCAGATCCGCAAGTTTGTGTGCAGTGATGATGTATCGCATCTTGGTGCTTTTCCTTGCGGTACTGTTATAAATATTGAACTTACAGTATCCCGCCGCATGGGCGCGTCGGGTGTGGTTTTGCGACTTTGCAAGGACGGTGAGAGGGATATGGACACCCCTCTCGATTTTTGCCGCTCTGATAATTTAAATGATACTTACTCCATCTCCCTTGATACCGCGGAGCTTTGCGGCAAAGACGGAGAGGGACTTTTCTATTATGAATTTTTACTCCTCCGCGGCACTCATACACTCTTTACCGACGCATACAATAACGTGGACTTTTACCTTGAAGAAAAAGCGGGATTTAGATTCCGCCTTTTAGTCTACGAGAAGGATTTTGCAACTCCCGAGAGCTTTGGCAGGGGCGTGATGTATCAGATATTCACCGACCGCTTCTGTCGCGGCGAGAGTGATAAGGCAAGGGCTTTGCCTGTGCGCGATGACGTTATCCTCAACGAGGATTGGGAGAGGGGAATTCCTCAATATGCCGCATACCCCGGAGCACCCTTGAAGAACAATATGTTCTTTGGCGGAAACCTTTACGGCGTAATCGAAAAATTGGATTATCTTGAATCCTTGGGCGTGACTTATATCTATCTCTGCCCGATCTTTGAGGCTTACAGTAACCACAAATACGATACTGCGAATTATGAGCGAGTTGATCCCATGTTTGGTGGCGACGAGGCTTTAGATGAGCTTATAGAAAAGGCTCGCGAGAGGGGAATCGGCATAATTTTGGACGGAGTTTTCAATCATACCGGTGACCACAGTGTTTATTTCAATAAATACGGCACATACGGTAACGGCGGCGCATATCTTGACCCTGCATCCCCATATCGTTCTTGGTATCATTTCAAAAATTACCCCACGGACTATGAAAGCTGGTGGGGAATAGATATTTTGCCCAGACTCAATCATGAAAATGAATCCTGCCGCAGATATTTTACGGGCGACAGTGGAATTGTTCAAAAATACATTAAAAAAGGAATTGCCGGCTGGCGACTGGACGTTGCGGACGAGCTTGGCGACGAATTTTTGGACGAGCTCCGCACCTCTGCCAAGGATGCAAGTGACGGCGAGGCGATCATCATCGGAGAGGTATGGGAAAATGCCGCCGACAAGGTGGCTTACGGAAAGCGACGCCGCTATTTCAGAGGCCGCCAGCTTGACAGCGTTATGAACTACCCCTTGAAGAATGCTATCGTCTATTTCTGCACCTGGGGCGACGGCGAGACACTTTATAATACTCTCACCGAGATATACGCATCCTATCCCCCATGCGTTTCACATAAGCTGATGAATCTGCTGGGCACTCACGATACCGAGCGAATTTTGACGGTGCTTGGTCGCGACGAGGAGGATGAATTCCTTAAAAATGACCAAAAGGCGAAGAAAAAGCTGACGAAAAGCCAGAGAGAGCATGGAATCGAGATGCTCAAGATTGCAGCCGCACTCCAGTTTACCGCATACGGAATCCCCTCGGTATTCTACGGTGACGAAATAGGACTTGAAGGCTATGGCGATCCTTTCTGCCGTATGCCTATGCCTTGGCATGATATAGGCATAGATTATCGCGCAGAGCTGCTTAATTTTTATCGCATACTCGGTAACATCAGAAAGACCGAAAAGGCTTTTGATGGCGGAGATTTTTACGTTGTAAAGCATACCGAAAGCGCCATTGTTTTTGTCAGAGAGAAGGAAGACAGCAGAATTATAGTTGCCGCAAATCGCGGAAGCGAATTTAAACTGACAGTTCCAGAGGGATCGCGCTATCTGGATCTCCTTGGCGGCGAGGAATATTCAGGCAGAATAACTGTCAAACCCGATAGCGTATTGATCATGAAGGAAATTCTTAAGTAATGAAATATTCTAACTCATTAAAATATATGAATAGCTTTCTTCCTGCCGAGAGCTGTGCCGATATCTCACAAAAGAGAGCGGCAATGCTTTGTGAGGGGTTGGGAAGAATTAATTTGGGCATGAGATGTATATGCCTGCCCTGTTGTGACGCGGGACATGTCTGTGCCACAATGCTTGAGTCGGTAATGGTGTGTGCAGGACACAAGGTGGGAAGGATCACCGCTGCATATGACTTCGATTCAAGAGCATCTGTGTTGATAAACGGCGAGATTCCCTTAATTGAGGACTATAACGGTGCTGTTGAAGAGCTGAAGTCTGCCGTTAAAAGAAATATTGACGTCACATTTACCAAAGAAGAAACCACGTTTGTGTTGGGTCTCTTGCTTTGTAAGATGAATGGATGCGAATACGTGCTCTTGGAGGGGCTTTCGGGTGTGGATTTTACACTTGATGCAATTTGTGCTCCTTATGAGCTTATCGTTACTCCTACGTTTTATGGCTGTGAGTGCGATGCAGATAGGCTTAAATGCCTTTGTGATGCCATCAGACGAGGAACTCGTGAGGTTGTCAGTGGAAATCAGAGAAGCGAGGTCTACAACACTATATCAAATGCCTGCGCTATTGGAGGAGCAAGACTCTACATTCCCGTAAAGGCTCAATTTGAGGTCAGTGATGTCAGCTCCCGTAGCTTGTCTTTTTCTTACGTTGGGCGTGATGGCTTTACTATTAAAAATCCTTCATACATAGCTCGCGATTGTGCGATCACCGTAATTGAGGCGGCATTGGCTCTTCGTCGCGGCGGAGTGAGAATGCCATGGAGCTGCATTTCTACAGGACTTTCTGCGGTTGCATCCTGCGGATGCTTTGATATGCTTTCTCTGTCTCCTAAGCTGATACTCGATACTTCCGCGGGAGCGGAGGAGGCCTCTATGCTCAAGCGCACGGCGCGTGAGCTTTGGGGAGAAAATACATTCAACGGTATAACTCTTTGCGTGTCAGATTCTGCCTTGGATACAGTAAAAGCTTTTGAAGATGGTGAGGTAGCAGATCTTATGGTCTGTCTTTCCGAGGAAGAAGAACTTCCCGATGGGGCTATAGCCTTTACTGCCTTGAAAAAAGCGGCGCGTGAGATATGGGGGGCTACAAGGAATGGCAAAGACGTTGTATGCCTTGGAGATGTTGGCTTTATATCCTCTCTTAAGTGCGAGCTTCTTAAACTTATGAACGGTTGATTTTAATGCTTGCCTCGCTTTTGGAGGCAAGCATTTTTTGAGTTTTGCGCATACACAGCGCGAAATCGACGAATAATAACCTTACCGCATTTACTGATTTATAAAGGAAGGAAATATATCTATGATAAAACCGCAGATAGTCAAATGTAACGGCAGAGAGATACTTGATTCGAGAGGAAACCCCACGGTGGAGGCAACCGTAGTTTTGTCGGATGGCACCATCGGTGTAGCGTCTGTGCCCTCGGGAGCATCTACCGGAATATACGAGGCAAACGAAAAAAGAGACGGAGACAGTCGCCGATATGGTGGCAAGGGAGTGCTTGAGGCAGTGAATAATATCTGCCGTTCCATCTCCCCCGAGCTTGTGGGGTGCTATTCCTGTGACCAGTCTGTTATTGACCGTTTGATGATAAAGCTTGACGGCACCGATAATAAATCAAAGCTTGGTGCCAATGCAATTCTCGCGGTGTCTTTGGCCAATGCTCGCGCTTGCGCAAATGCCTACGGAATCCCGCTTTACCGTTGGATAGGCGGCTCAAGAGCCGTGAGATTGCCTGTTCCTATGATGAATATTCTCAACGGTGGCGCTCACGCCTCCAATAACGTTGAAATTCAGGAATTTATGATCGTTCCCGTGGGTGCGCCATCATTTGCCGATGCGCTCCGAATGGGAAGCGAGATATATCACACACTTGGCAAGATTTTGAAGGAAAAGCGACTTTCAACCGCGGTAGGCGATGAGGGCGGATTTGCCCCCGATCTCGAATCGGACGAAAAGGCGATTGAGCTAATAATTTCGGCAATCAAGGCGGCTGGATATGACACAGAAACGGTGAAGATAGCACTTGACGTGGCATCCTCCGAGTGGTATGACGAGAAGAGCGAGAGCTATAAGCTCCCAAAGAGAAGAAAAGAGATGACCAGAGCCGAGCTCATAGGGTATTATACGTCTATTGTGCGAGAGTATCCCATCATTTCTATAGAAGACCCTCTCGACCAGCGAGATTTTGAGGGCTGGAGAATGATAACCGACACTCTTGGTGAGAGTGTAATGCTTGTTGGCGATGACTTTTTTGTTACTAATCCTGTACGGCTTAAAAAGGGAATAGATATGGGTGCGGCTAATGCAATATTGGTAAAGCCCAACCAGATCGGAACGCTTTCGGAGGTTATTGAGGTAACGAATATCGCCGCGTCGGCGGGATATTCTTATATTATGTCTCACCGCTCGGGCGAGACCGAGGATACCACTATTGCCGACTTGGCAGTTGGTCTTGGTGCGGCGTTTATCAAGTCGGGAGCGCCCTGTCGAAGTGACAGAGTTGCGAAGTATAATAGATTACTCCGCATCGAGGCGTCGCTTGGAAATTCTGCCACCTATGGCATTGAGCAAAAGAGCGTAAAGCCTACGGTGATAACCGCTTGCGGCGAGCAGTGCTGATTTTAACAAAACGAAAAGGCTACTTTAAGTAGCCTTTTCGTTTTGATTTTTAGATTTCTATCGTCTCACCGAGGGGGATAGAATAAATAAAGGTTTTTGCGGGGAGCTTGCCGAAGATCTCTTTTACGGCAAAGCGGTATTCCTCAAGCTGGGAATAGTGCTTTTCTTTCATATTTGCCACAAGAAGCGATCTGTCAGCCTTCTCCTCGACTGTTATACGGTCGGTCTTGTAGTCGCAAAGGATAATATCTCCATTTTTGTCCTCAATTAGCAGGTCGATAGATCCCTGAACGAATATCTTTTTGTCAGCTACCGCCAGTTTGAGTTCTTCACGCTCGGTGAAGTCCGATGCGGGACGGAAAAGCCCGAAGTTGAACTCTCGTCTGACACTCTTGGCATCTTTCACCGTGTTGAAAAGCTCGCTTTCAAAGAAGCCTTTAAGTTGATTTATGTCAACGATCTCAGAACTTCTCTTGGTGATGAATCTATCGTCGCAAAGTCGCTTAATCTCATTATCCAGCCCGTCGGCAAGCACCTTTTCGTAATCGCAGAATTGAAGTATCTGGTGTGCGGCACTTCCTTTTTCAGCGGCGGTGGGTTTTTTGTTGATTTCAAGAAGCTCGTCAAACTCATTTTCGCGAGATCGCATAAGCATGATTCTGTTCTTTATGCTTTGAGCCGCCTCGGTTGAGTGAGAATCGGCATCCTCCTCGTTTACGCGGAACAGGTCTCCTGTAGCGATAGGAATAAATATGCTTTCGTCAAGCATTTTGCTCGACACCTTTGACGCAGCAACCTTTGCAGGTATCATGGAGAGAAGCTTTTCTTCCTCACTTTCGCCGTGAGGAGAAGAGATAAGTTTTGCAAAATCCTTGTCATCCTCGGTTATTCCGTATGCGGCGGAATCAATGTCCTCCTTGGTTATTCTGTTTGCAAGGGGAGGAATGGAGTCTCTTTTGTATGTGGTCATGTCGAAAAGCTCGTCGTCTCCACCGAAGAGAACAAGGGCGATCAGAGCCCACTCTATATAGCTCTTGCTCGTCTTTATTTGATTGATGTAGTCGTGGCCGCCCTGCTCGATGGTACTTTTGATCTCGGCAAAGCTCTTGGATACGGTAGCGCTGAGATAGAGCCTTTCCTTGGCGCGAGTCATTGCCACGTAAAGGATTCGAGCCTCCTCCTCCATCATTTTGTTTTTGGAGAGGACGTAGGCAGATCTCCAAAGCAGATTTTCCTCGCGCTTGATCTGTGTTTTCGCGAAAACGTCATCATTGTCGTTTTCGGGAGCGGGAAGCTTTAGGGATATTCCAAGCTCGCGATTGAAAATAAGAGGACTTGAAAGTGACTTGAAGTTCATCTGCTTGCCAAGTCCGAAGAGGAAGCAGACCTTGTATTCAAGACCCTTGGATTGGTGCATTGTGATAATGGTGACCTCGTCGGCTTGCGCCTTGATGGGGTCGGAGTTGGAGTCGCCCTTTTCCATAATACTCTTGAAATAAGAGACGAAGGCGTAAAGACCGTTCCAAGCATTTCTCGTGTATTTGCAGGCGGTGCTGTAAAGATATGTGAAGCAATCGGTCTCGCAAAGAGCAGAGAATAGCTCGCTTGATGAGAGTGCGCGGAGTAGCTTATCTGCCGACACTTTGGTGGAGAGTTTTCTGAATTTATCGACGGTAGATACGAAATTTGCGCATTTTTTTGCAATTTCCTCATTTTCGCCGTTTTTAGCATAGGATACAACGGCATCGTAGAGAGAATGATTTTCTCCACCGCTGTTTTTAACCGACAATACGTCGTCAAGAGACAGGATAGACACATATGTGGGGAGACTTGTGGTAAGCACCCTGCAAAGAGGTATATCCTCGCGGGGATTGTCGATAACCGTCAATATATCTACCAGTAGCTTCATCTCATCGCCTTGAAGCATGGCGTTTTTTGCGTTGGTAACGTACTTGATGCCGATTTTTGAGAGTGCCTCGGCAAGAGGGTCTATCTGCTTGTGACCTCGCACAAGTATGGCGATGTCTCCTGCGCGGATCTTGCTTCCATCCGCATTAAGCTCATTTTTGTCTCGGATAAGTCTTGCGATCTCGTTGGCGCAAATAACCGCCTCGTCATAAAGTTTGTCAACGTTTTCGTCAAGCTCAAATGACTCCTCGATCTCCCCATTTTCGTCTGTGATCTCCTCGGCAGGCTCAATAATATTGACCTGCACCTTTTTAGGAGGCTGGAAGGTGGGGCCGATCTTTCCAAATTTCAAATTATCGTTTTCCTTGTCATATCCGATGCTCTCGGCAAAGGCAGAGAATATCTTATCACAAACAAGGTTTACAAAATTTACAATACCCTCATCGCAACGAAAGTTTTCGGACATAAATATGGAATTTCCGCCGCTCTCGGGAATGTTTTCGGGATTTTCACTGTCATATTTTGTGAATTTCTCGCGGTATGAGGCGAATATTGAGGGCTCTGCATCGCGGAAGCAATAGATGCTCTGCTTGATGTCGCCAACCATAAATCTGCGGTCACCGCCGATAAGCTCGAAAATTCTATCCTGTATGGCGTTAACGTCCTGATATTCGTCGATATACACCTCATCGTATTGCTTGGAGATAGAATTTGCAAGCTCGGTGGGAGAGCCATCGGGATTCTGGAGCAGCTTTAAAACGAATTTGGGCATATCGGAAAACTCACAAATGCCGCGAGAGAGCTTTTCGTTGGAGTATTCCTTATCAAACTGGCTTAAAAGCTCGTAAAGCAGGTCACAGACCTCGGCAGAGGAACTAAAGTGTGTTGATATTTGAGAAGGTGTATAGCTGAAGTTACCGTTTTTCAGCTTTTTCACAGGATCAAGTATCTTTGCACGCACATTTTTAGTCTCCTCGGAGCAACTGCTGATTTTTTCGCCCTTGAGTCCGGGATAGCTCTTGAATTTATGCTCCTGCATAACAGTGTGGAAGTGAGCATAGCCCTCGGAGAGGTTGTTGTAAAGGTGCTCACACTGTTCAATATCGTAGGAGAGCGCAGGGATTATCTTTTCCGTGAGTGCTAATGCGGATGGCGATTGGGGGGCTTCTGCCAAAGCCGAATTTGCCGCGTTCATAACCTGCTTACACAGCTGCTCCAGTTTGGAGATTGCGCTTTTCAGCAGATCTTTTGTGTCTTTGTGTATTATGACGCCTTCGACCGTATCGAAAAAGTCGATATTGGCAGAATCTCTCATGCGAGCGGCACTTGATTTCAGGGTTTCAACGCCACCGGGAACAGAGAGAGTTTTATTGTAAAATCCCAACAGTGTGGGAACGATACCGGAGCTGTCACGAATACCCGTGATAAGGCTGAGAAAATCGGTGTAGACCGATCTGTGTCCCACGCCTGCCATCTCACCGGCGGATATGCCCGAGCGCTCCTTGAAGAAGAGCTCCAGAGTTTCCTTAAATATGGATTCGCGCAGGGGGATAAGCTCTGCCTCGTCTGCAAGTCGCATAGAGGCGGGGAGCCCCAGCTTTTCAAAGTTTGCCTTAACGGGAGCAGAGAAGAAGGAGTCTATGGTGCTGATGTGTGCACTGCCAAGCTTGAGAAGCTCCTCTTGGAGGTGCTTGTTGTCGGGATGCTCGGCGATGGCGTCGGAGAGTGCGTCGGAGATCTTCTTTTTAAGCTCTGCCGCCGCGCTTCTCGTAAAGGTTACGATGAGCATTCTACTAATGGTTTTGTTTTCGTCTGCAATTATTGAATCAATGATCCTTCGCGTCAGCGTGAAGGTCTTACCCGAGCCTGCCGCCGCACTTACAAGCAGAGATCTGCCGCGCGCGGTCATGGCATCGGTTTGTGCTTTTGTAAATCCCATATTTGTCCTTTCCTTTCTGTCTTAATTAGTAGGTTGTGCTCTTTGCCGCAACGGGACATCCCGAGCGGAGGAAGCAGTATTTGCAGGCATCGGGCGAAGGTGTGCGAGGAGCTTTGCCTTCAAAAATACTTCTACCTGTGCAGGCTATCGACTCGCGGAGCGAGCGGTCTATCTCGTATATACCCTCTTCGCTTACGGCGTTGCCCTTTTTGATCGTACCGGTGCTCTTGTCAACATCTATGCCGGCAAGTATCTTTTTGTCCAGCTCTCCGCTTGCGGCACGCAGAAGCTCGATATCGTCAAGCATAAATCCGCTACGCTCGGGAGTTACCTTTCCCGCTGATTCGTTTGCAGAGAGGAAGAGCGCGGAGGCAGGGAATATCTCCTTTTCTCCGCCGATAATTTCTTTGTTTTTATCAAGTGCGGCGGTAAAGAGATATGCAGGGAGCTGAACGTCGGTTCCGTCATCCAGTGCCGCTATATCAAAGGGATGGCTACCGGTTTTGTAATCGACTATTCTTATATATCGCTTGTCCTCACCGTCGAAGAAGTCAACTCGGTCGATGATTCCGCCGAGAATGATTTTGGGGGAGTCGGGGCTTTCGTGAATATTGATCTCAAGAGGCTTGAGCGCCCCCTCGCGCTCTTCGGATATGCGAAGCTCCTGTGCCAATATCTTGAATGAGGAGTCTGCAAACTCATCGATAACGCTTTTTGCCATAATAAGGGCAAGATCGCGAAGACGAGAGAAGGTGTACATCATTGAAGAGGGAAGCTCACAACCGATAGAGCCGATATATTGCTCAACGTATCCGTTGACAAGCTTTACGAGAGTTTCATCATCGGGGCAGGATAGCGAGCCGTCCTTTTGCTTGAGGTCGCCGATAAGCTTTTCCATAACGTAGTGAACGATAGTACCCGAGCTGTCATAGCTAATGGCACTTGTCTTGCGCTCGCGTAGGGCGAGCACGTATTTGCACCAATATTGGTAGGGGCAGCCTGCAAATGTGGAAATTTTCGTCTGTGAGAGGTATATTTTGTCACCGAAAAGTGCCTTGATCTGCAGGGGAGAGATCGTGACCTCGGGAGTCTCGGGTTCACTGTCCGATTCTTCAGCGGCAATTTTTTGAAGCTCTTCCTCGGAAACGGACTCCACGTCTCCTCCTGTTGCCTCGGCTATTTTTTTGACAAGGTCCAGATCAAATAGATATTTTTTAAGATTTGGGAAGAGGAAGAATACTCGGTTCCAAGCAGTGGAGGGGGTAGCCGATCCGCCGCCCACCTTTGAGGTGCAAGTAGAGATTATAAGCTTTTTTCGAGACTTTGTCATGGCGCGATAGACGTAGAAAAGCTCGTCTGAGGTAACTCGTGTCTCTCTTGAAACCAAGGGAAGAGAGAGCTTTTCCATGTTTTCCTTATCGCACTCGGTGAATATTCCCGAGTCGGAGTAGCATCTGGGGAATTCGCCCTCACAAAGTCCCAGTACAATGGCAACCTTAACGTTTTCAACGCGGAGAGTGGGGGCAGAGCCTACGGTAACGTATTCACCAACAGAGGGAACCGAGCCCATACTACTGCCGCGGAGCATGATCTCGATAGCGTGAGAAAGCTCCTCGGGAGTGGTGGGAGTGCCCGAAAGTATAGTGCAAACGCGACTTATAGCGGTGATGATGCTGTCATATACGCGCAGACTTTCACCTGCGGAGCGAAGGTCTCCTGCGGCAACGTCAAGCTCTGCAAGAGTGCAGAGAGACTCGGAAAGACCGATCTCGGCAAGATATTCATATAGGGCGCGGCAATTTGCCGTAGTATCTCCCTTTGCCGCCGAGAATTTATCTCTCAAACGAACAAGGGGAGGGATTATGGCAGCGCGCACGCGATTGGCGGCTTGCAGAATTTCAAGTGAGCGTCCATGGGGCTTGTCTGCGGTGTATCCGTCGGGATTCATGCTCCATACGTCGTCCAAAAACTTTGCGCCGGAGATATTCCAGGTGTAGCAATAATCTTCAAATAGGTCGGCATCGTCCTCGCTGACTCCGCAAAGTCCGGTTTTCAGTAGGGTCATAACGTCGGACGAGCGGAATCTGTATACTACACAATGGAGAGCGGAGAATACGAGCCTTGCGGCGGCAGTTGCCGAAAGATCGGTTTTTTCGGAGATAAAGTAGGGGATACCAAGGCGCGAGAAAACGGCATCGATAAATCCCTTTCTGCTTTCAGCATCGCGCAAAATAACGGCTATTTCCGAGAATTTTGTCCCCTCTTTCACCGCTTGAAGAATTTTAATAGCGGCAAGATTTATTTCGTCATACTCATTTTTGCAAACGTACGCCTCAATAGGGGAAAGCTCATGATCTTCAAAGTGTCTTACTGAATCTTTTGTCAAAGAAAAGTCCCAAAGACCGCGCTCGAGAGCTATGAGAGCCTCATCCTTTTTGTTCTCGCCCGAAAGTGTGATGTTTTGGGTATTGAGTCCCTTTTCGTTGGCGAATTTTCTGAATCTACGGAAGGTATCGTCAACTCCTACAGTATGAGGCATATTTCTGCTTTCTCCGTCTCGGCAAAAGGTAATGGAAAAGCTGTCTGCTTGAGAGGCTATCTCATAAAGGATAGCGTGCTCCTCGCCTGTAAAGCTGGTAAAGGAGTCTACGAAAATGTGGCAACCCTCAAAAAAGTCGTGTTCGCGTAGCAAAGTGCAAAGCCTTGAAAGCTTGTTTTCAGCCGCCGCCGCGCCCTCGCCTATGCGAGTTGAAAGCACACGGTTAAAGTTTGCGTATATTAGGGCAACGTCAAAAAGCTTTTTTGCAAGCTCGGGGTCATCGCATTCCTCTGCTGCTCTTTCACATTCCTCAGGAGTAATCCCGCCTGCGTGAAGCTCGTCGATGGCTGAAAGCATCATTGAGCAGAATGCAATATCTGTTTTTACCTTGCCGTATTCCAAAAGCTGGGATGAGATCTCACGGATGCTTTGCCACATAATAAGGTCGCGCTCTCCTCCCGAGGCAGAGGAGTCAATGAGTCCTCCGTATTCTGCAAAAATCTTGGTGCAAAGGCGTGAGAAGGTGACCACCTCAAAGCAAAGCGCAGAGGATGGAGGCAGGTCAGCCAGCATAGATTCACTTATGAATGTCTGCTGCTCTGGAACCAGCAAAAGGCATCGTTTTCCCGATGCCACTGCCTTCCGTATTTCGTCAATTATGTAGGCGGTCTTACCGCTACCGGACCGTCCTAAAATAAAATTCATCATAAGGATCCTTTGTTTTTAAGATTTTTTGGAGTTTTCCATAAGATCGAGATTTCGCAAAATGACCGCTCGTCCTCTCCATGAATATGCCCTTTTGGCGAACTCTTCGTCGCTCATTTTGTCAATATCCTCGCGTGAGAGATAGGGGATAAGGTCTTTTTTGAAATATTCTATATCCGTGTATATCGTTCCTCTCTCAATCGCATTTTTTGTGTAGGGGCAGACCTCTTGGCATATATCGCATCCCCATGCCGAGCCGTATTTCAAAATTGCTTGCTCCTCGGCGGGAGAAAGAGCACCCTTTTTCTGGGTCAGTGCAGAAAGACAAGCGCCTATTTTATCCATAGGACAAGCTTTTTTGCATGCGCCACAACCGATGCAATGGTTGATAGGTTGGGGATCAACATGAGCTTTAATATCGGTTATTATCTCGCCTAAAAAAACGTAAGAAGAGTATTTTTCGGTGATGAGCATACCATTGTCACCGATGACCCCAAGCCCCGCCATTGCGGCGGCATTTCTTTCGTTGATGGGAGAATCGTCTGCAAAGCCTGCAAAATTATTGTTGGGATAATTCTCCTTCAATATAGGAATGATAGAAGAGAAAAGCTCTGCAAAATATCTGTGATAGTCCCGGCAGACGGCATATGACGAAAGATTTTTCTTGTGCCCGTCAGTAAAATAGGGGATTGCTATCATAATAGCAGTGAGCTCCCCTATTGTCTTGAAGCCTGCGCGCTCAAGCTTATATGCTCTCAATATTTCACAATCTTTCAGTGATATAGGTGCTGAAAGAATAATTCCGCGCTCTTTTAAAAGCGATAAAATTTCGTTTATCATGTCGATCCTTATAGATATATATTACTAATTACATTATATCATAAGTTTTTGTCAAATACAACATAAATATATACTTTTCAATGACTTTTTCTCGATTCTTCAATAAACGTTCACATTTTTTTATTATAATGAGTATAAGTAAGATCCTTTGACCGTGGAGGTGTACCCATGAAAAGACCTTTTTGTGGCTTTAATAAAACTAAAAACGTTATTTTCGTTACTGTGGCGCTTTTGCTTTTTGCTACACTGTTATGCTCATGCGGTACTTTAAGATTTGATTTTGATGTAGACGGATTTCCCGAATATCTGCCAAGTGGGGATGAGACCGGAGCTCCCAATTCTTCGCCCGAGTACGAGGGTAGTAGAGAAGAGATATCTATTGGAAAAAATCAGGGAATAAATCCTGAGGGCGACAAAATAACCAGCGCAGGACAGGCATACAATAGCATCAGTGAGGTCTACTATGCTATCTCCGGCAGTGTTGTTGAGATAACTACCGAAACGGTACAAAATAGTTCTTGGATGGGTCAGTACGTAACCGAGGGAGCAGGAAGCGGAGTTATAATAGATAAAAGAGGATTTATCGTTACAAACCATCACGTTGTGGATGGTGCGACAAATATACTGGTGCGATTGACTACAGGAGAAGAATTTGCAGCGGTGTTGATGGGTAGCGATCAAGGTGCGGATATTGCTGTTATCAAGATCAATGCAAGTGACCTTGATCTTACCGTTGCTCCTCTGGGTTGCAGCGGCGATCTGGTGGTGGGCGAGGATATTGCGGTTATAGGAAATCCTCTCGGTTCCCTTGGTGGAACTCTTACCACGGGTATTATAAGCGCAACTGAAAGAACCATTAACGTAGGCGGAACCGATATTGTCCTTCTCCAAACCAATGCGGCCATCAATCCCGGCAATTCGGGCGGAGGCATGTTCAATATGGCAGGAGAGCTTGTGGGCATCGTAAATGCCAAAATGGCAGGAAGTGACATTGAGGGACTTGGATTCGCTATTCCTGTTGACTATGCACACGGCATTATAGAGGATCTTATTAGCTATGGCTACGTTAAAGGCGTAGCAGATCACGGACTTATTCTTCTTGACGTTACAAGTCATAATCTTCCTGCGGCATACTATCAGTACGGAATTACCGGCACAGGAGTTGTTATACTTGAATCCAAGCTTACAGATGAGCTTGTGTGTGGAGATATAGTTATATCGGTAAACGACACCAAGATAACTTCCTCTGCAAATTTCGATTCCGTTGTGCGTTCTTATAGCGTGGGCGATGAGATCACTGTAAAGGTAAGGCGCGGTGGAAAAATAGTTTCCGTAAGCTATGCTCTTGGTGAAAGAAATGCTATGAGCATAGGACTTGAATAAAATTATTGATTTACAGAAGGTGAGGTGTGAAAATGTATCATATATTGGTTGTTGATGATGAGGCAAGAATACGCTCTATAATTAAAAAGTATGCCGAATTTGAAGGCCATTCTGTTACCGAGGCGGGAGACGGAATGGAAGCTGTAAGACTTTGTCGAAAGGGAAAATACGACATTGTTATAATGGACATCATGATGCCCGAGTTGGACGGATTTTCTGCTTGCCGAGAGATACGGAAGGTTACCGATACGCCTATGATAATGCTTTCCGCAAGAGGAGAGTAATATGATAAGATAAACGGCTTTGGACTGGGTATCGATGACTATGTGGTCAAGCCCTTTTCGCCCAAGGAGCTTATGCTCCGTATTGAGGCGATAATGAAGAGAATGAGCCGCAAAGCCCCCGAGGAGACAAAGAAGTCGCCTAATGTTATCGTTGAGATAGACGGCGGCGGCCTTAAGGTCGACCTTACCGCAAGACTGGTTTACGTTAGAGGGGAAAGAGTCGATATGTCTCCCAAGGAGTACGATCTTTTCTTCTATATGATCGAAAACAGGAACGTTGCGCTCTCGCGAGAAAAGCTTATCAGCGAGGTATGGGGATATGACTTCTACGGAGATGCCAGAACTCTTGACACTCACGTAAAGCTCCTTCGTAAGAGCCTTGGCGAATATAGCAAGTATATTGTTACTATCCGAGGAGTGGGCTATCGTTTCGAGGGCGATGATAAATAAAATATCATTTTGAAAGATTAGTGAAATGATGCAAAACAGAATGAATCAGACAAATACCAATAGAGGCAACCGCTACGTATCCAGTATATCGTGGCGGTTGTTTGGCGCGCTCATTATGTTTGTTTCTACGATATTGCTGGTTATCTGGGTGTTCCAGATCGTTTTGCTGAATCAGTTTTACGAGAAGGCAAAGACCGAGGAGATGCTTCAAACAGACCGTGACATAAGTAGTGTTTTTAATGATGAAGACAGTCTTTGCGAAGTTGTATATGTTCGATCGGTAGAAACTCAGACATGTATCAGGGTATATAAAATTGCCAATGGAGTCACAGAGATCATTGCCGATAGTGACGTGAATATGGGATGCTCTCTTCACCATATAGGTGACGGACTGAACCGTTATTATCATATGGCTATCGAGAATGGGGGCACTTATACTCATACCAGAAAGGATGATAAATCCAATTCTCACAGCACGTTTATGGTGTCAGTGAAAAAGAGTGATTCGGGTGTTGACTACATTATTATGCAGGACGTGGAGCTTCAGCCCTTGGACGTTACCGTTACTACTTTGCAGCGACAGTTTGGCTGGATAATGTGTATTCTTGTTATGGGTGCTATGATAATGGCACTTGTGCTTTCGCGAATGATCTGTTTGCCAATGCAGAGGATGGGTCAATCGGCAAAACGACTCGCAAAGGGCGACTACGGAGCGCACTTTGTAGGCGGTGGATACCGTGAGGCAGAGGAGTTGGCAGAGGCGCTGAACTATGCGGCAAGTGAACTTCAAAAAACCGATGTTTTACAGAGAGAGCTTGTGGCAAATATTTCTCACGATCTGCGCACACCTCTTACCATGATAAAGGGATATAGCGAGATGATGAGAGATATTCCCGATGAAAATACCCCCGAAAACGTGCAAGTAATTATAGATGAAACCGAAAGGCTGACCGAGCTGGTAAATGACGTGCTTGATCTTTCGAAGATAAAAGCGGGCACAAGAAAGCTCGATATTGAGGTATTTGATCTCACCGAAACCGTGGCGGCAGTGCTTACCCGATATGAAAAGCTGACCGACCAGAAATACGTTATCAATTTCAATGCCGACCAAAGCGTTTGCGTCAAGGCAGATCGCACCATGATTTTGCAGGTAATGTATAACCTTATAAATAACGCCCTCAATTATACAGGTGAGGATAAGACGGTCACCATAGTTCAAACCGTTGCGGGAGGCAAGGTCAGAATTTCTGTTACCGATACGGGCGAGGGAATAGCCGAGGAGGATATCCCCTACATCTGGGACAGATATTACAAGGTAGATAAGGTTCATAAGCGCGCCGTTGTGGGAACAGGACTTGGTCTTTCTATAGTCAAGGGAATACTTGAATCGCATAAGGCAATCTACGGTGTCGAGAGCACTCTCGGAGTGGGAAGCACCTTCTATTTCGAGCTTGATGCCATATTTGATGGCGATTTTGAAGAAAATAATGGTAAGATAAGCGAAAAATAAAATTTGCTTGAACTATTGCAAAAATCATAATTCTGCGGTAAAATAATAAGGTGCGCAGATTTGAGAGCGAAAGGTAAGATAAAAATGCAGGACATCATAAGTTCAATGCTTAAATGCCCCGTTTGTGGCGGCAGAATGAGCATCACCGAGGACAAAAAGAGCGTTAAATGTGACGGTTTGAATCCCAAAAATAAAAAACACAGCTTTGATTTTTCCTCTGATGGATATCTGAGCTTTGGTGTAACGGGCGGCGACTCCAAGGAGGCTGTTGCGGCAAGACGAGCTTTTTTGAGCACCGGTGCATACAAGTCAGCGGCTCTGCCTATACGCGACGCCGTTAAAAAATACGTGCCCGATTGCGGGCTGCTTGTAGATGCGGGATGTGGAGAGGGGTATTATACCTCTATGCTGGCGGAGGTGTCACAAAATACCGTTGGCTTTGATCTTTCAAAGTTTGCCTGTATGTCGGGTGCAAAACAAGCCAAGAGAGAAGGGAAAACAAACCTGCTCTATGCAACCGCCAGTGTTTTTGAATTGCCCTTGCAGGACGGATGCGCCGACGCGGTGACAAATATTTTTGCGCCCTGTGCCGAGGAAGAGTATAAGCGAATCCTCAAGAGAGGTGGATACCTTTTTGTGGTAGGCGCAGGAAAAGAGCACCTTATGGGGCTTAAAAAGGCGATTTACGACGATGTTTACGAAAACGGAGAGAGAGCAGACCTGCCTAAAAATATGGAGAAGGTTGATTGCATCAGTGCCCATTATTCAGTGGAGATCTGCGGCAAAGAAAATATCGCAGCACTCTTCTCAATGACTCCTTATTATTGGCGCACTAGCGAGGGTGATAAGGAAAAGCTTGCTTCCCTTGAATCGCTTGTGACCGACATTGAGTTTGAAATAAATGTTTACAGAAAAGAGAATGACTGAAATGAAATTTTCACTTTGCATACCCATGTATAATGAAAGCTCCATTATTAGAGAAACGGCGCAGACTCTCCACGAGTATATGTCCGCAAATTTTGAGGATTACGAGATAATCTTCTCCAACGATGGTTCGGGTGACGGATGCGACAAGATGGTTGAGGAGATGAAGCTTCCGTGTGTTCGCGTAGTTGGATATGAGGTCAACCGCGGTAAGGGATATGCCGTCAGAACCGCTATGCTTGCCGCCGAGGGTGACGTAGTTATGTTTACCGATGCAGACTTGGCTTACGGATGCGATGTTATAAAGAGAGTTGCAGATACCTTTGCGGCAAATCCCGATGCCGATATGGTTATCGGCTCCCGTAACCTTTCCGAGGACGGCTACGAGGGCTATACCTTTATCCGCAAGTTGGCTTCCAAAATATATATTAAGGTACTTTCCATCGTTGGCGGATTTAAGCTTTCTGACTCTCAGTGCGGATGCAAGGCATTTACCGGAGCGGCTACCAAGAAGATCTTTCCACTTTGCGAGGTCGATCGCTTTGCCTTTGACTTTGAGTGTATCCTTTGGGCAAATCGTTTTGGCATGAAGATAGTTGAAATGCCGGTTAAGATCATCAACCACCGCGAGAGTAAGGTAAACGTGCTCCGTGATTCCTGCAAGATGGTGCGCGATATTCTCAAAATGAAAAAGCGTATTAAGAAGGCGAAGATATGATGAAAAATTATAAATACCTGCTTTTTGATCTTGATGGAACGCTGACCGACCCTGCAGAGGGAATTACGAATTCGGTAATTCACGCCCTTAAAAAGTGGGGAATAGAGGTGGAGGACAGAAGTGAGCTTTATTGCTTTATAGGTCCGCCTCTTTCTACATCGTTCAAGAAATATTACGGGTTTTCCGAAGAAAACTCCCTCAAATGCGTGGAATATTACAGAGAATATTTCCGCGACAGAGGAATTTTCGAAAACAAGGTATATGACGGTATTCCCGAGCTCTTGGAAAGATTAAAAAAGGACGGAAAAATACTTGTTGTGGCGACCTCAAAGCCCGAGGAGTTTGCAAAGCGTATACTTGATCACTTTGATCTTGCGAAATATTTCGATTTCGTTGCGGGTGCGAGTATGGATGAGTCGAGAAACAAAAAGGCAGACGTTATCAGATACGCCCTTGATCTGGCGAAGATCGAGAATAAGGCTGAAGCCTTGATGATAGGAGACCGAGATCAGGATATGCTGGGAGCTCAGGTCAACGGAATCGATTCTCTTGGCGTGCTGTACGGCTACGGCGACAGCGAGGAGCTTTCTGCATCGGGTGCTAAATATATTGCTGAAACGGTAGAGCAAATTTTGGAATATGTTTAAATAATAAAAATAACGGAACCCGATAGGCACGGGTTCTAAAGGACAGAAAAAAGCCGATATGGATTTTATTCCGTATCGGCTCTTTTCTATAATTGTACCACAATTTTCGGTGGTGAGTAAGTGCGCACTTGCGGGCGGATTATTTAAGCCTCCCTCCGAGAGGGAGGTGGCACGCGAAGCGTGACGGAAGGAGCCTGCGTGACTTTAGATTTGTACTAACTTCATTGTAACGCACTCTCCTTCACCCGACTTCGTCGGGAGCTCCCTCCCGGAGGGAGCCTTTGGGTGCGCGCAACCTTAGGGGGTATGGGCTTTGCCCTGTGCCGGCGCCTTTTGCAACGCTGTAATACAAAGGCGAAACTGGCGATAAAACAAAATGATAAATTGGAATTTGATGAGGAGGTAAAAAATGAAAACACAGACAATTAAAAGTGGCTCGGTTGTTTTCTTGATACATGCTTTATCAGTAGTAAATATACTGTTGTGTAAGAATGATTTGATCACTGATGTTGCTTGGTTTGCATTTCAAATAATTTTATGTATAATTGCAATACCAATATATTTTTTCGCAAAAAATGACACGACAAACAAATGGATTTATACATTAACATCGCTTATCGCTCATTCCTTTTTTACACTTCTTGTCTGCTTTGTTTTAGGAAACGTATTTAACGGCTGGGACAATGCCATTATTTATTGGACTGAGATATTTCTCTCTGTAACCTTTGGGATTGTTCTTTTGATTGATATAATTGTCAATGTAAAATCATAAATTCCAATTTATCAAACAGAGTAAAACAACCCCGACAGATTTTATGATGAATCTGTCGGGGTATCTATTTGTTTTCTGCGGATCAATTTTTTCTTATCCGTAAGGGCGTTCTTTGAACGCCCGTGGGTATGTCAATATTTTATGATTTCTCCGATAAGAACATCACGCATTTGCAGGCGTGCTTTTTTCTGTATTCGTCTTTGAAAAGTTCGGTACATTTCGTGCGAGACGGTGATCCCATCCGCACCCGAATCCACTTTAGTCCGGCATATCTCCAAGCTGATATTTTTTGGAATAATCCTCAAAATATTTATCGTAGACCTCATTGCCGCGGCGAAGACCTTCCGCATAACTATGCATGCCGAGGCTGTTGTTTGCGATTTCGATCACACAGCCCGCAATATTGGAGCAGTGGTCGGCAACGCGTTCCAGATTCGTCAGCAGGTCGGAGAGAATGAAGCCCATTTCAATGGTGCATTCGCCGACACGGAGTCTTTCGATATGATTGGAGCGGAGCGCATCCTGGAGATCGTCGATGACCTCTTCAAGAGGCTCTACGCGAACGGCGACCTGAACGTCGTTATGAATAAACGCCATCATTGCGTTATCCATGACCTCGTAAACGGCGGTCATCATGACGGCAAGCTCGCGCTGGGCAGTCGCAGAAAAATTCAGCTTTTTGCTGTGCATTTCCTCTGCGGATTCCGCAACGTTGACGGCGTGGTCGGAAAGTCTTTCGAGATTTCCGATCATATGGAAGAGCTTCGTGACCTCGAGGCTGTCCTTTTTGGATAGGTCGCAGTTCGTGATCTTCATCAGATATGAGCCGATCTCGTCCTCATAAATATCGACGGTGTCCTCTTCCTTCTTGATCTCGTCAAACAGCTTTTTATCGAAGCTGTCAAGAAGCGTAAAGGATTTTTTAACGGATTGGAATGCGATCTCCGCCATCTGATATGCGACCTGACGGCAACGCTCAATGGCAATGCGGGGGGTTGCGAGCAGACGGTCGTCGAGAAGCGAAACCT